>JAGAOW010000026.1 GCA_017889945.1 Muribaculaceae bacterium | reverse complement strand
GCGGCTCGACCAAAGGCGATGCAAACGGAACGTCGGCGCTCAACAGGTTTGAAATAATAGTTTCAATCTGCGAACGATATGGCACGAGACGGCGCAAAGCGGTTTCAGCTTTGTGCATTTTGGCCGACGAAATCATCTTCATCGCGCCTGTGATTTTTTCAGAAGACGCAACCGAACCAATCCGGCTTTTCAATTCTCTTAATGTTGCCATCGTATCGTTTTATAATATTAATCAGAACTGGCCGGCGACCTGCGTTGCGGCAGCGGTCAGCTTAGAGGTTACATCGTCGGTCAATTTTCCGGCACGAATCGGGTCGAGAACGTCCTGACGATATTTTGCATCAAGGAGCTGAAGCAATTGCTTTTCGAATTCAGCGACTTTGTCGAGAGGAACATTCTCAAGCAGGCCATTGACACCACAATAAATAAGCGCAACTTCGTGCTCGACAGCAATAGGATGATACTGTGGCTGGATGAGCAGGCGCTCGTTCTTACGGCCTTTGTCGATGACACGAGCAGTCACGGGGTCGATGTCGCCGCCGAATTTTGTGAAGGATTCGAGCTCACGGAACTGAGCCTGGTCGATTTTCAGTGTACCGGCAACTTTCTTCATAGACTTAATCTGGGCGTTACCGCCGACACGCGACACAGAGATACCGACGTTGATGGCCGGGCGGATACCGCGGTTGAAGAGAGCAGTCTCAAGGAAAATCTGACCGTCGGTAATCGAAATAACGTTGGTCGGAATATAAGCGGAAACGTCGCCGGCCTGAGTTTCGATTATAGGAAGCGCAGTGAGCGATCCCCCACCCTTGACAATAGGTTTCAGAGGTTCGGGAAGGTCGTTCATCGTTGCGGCAACCTGCTGGTTGTCGATAATCTTGGCAGCGCGTTCGAGCAGACGCGAGTGAAGATAGAAGATATCGCCCGGATATGCTTCACGACCTGAAGGGCGCTTGAGGATAAGCGAAATTTCGCGGTATGCGACAGCCTGTTTCGAAAGGTCATCGTAAACAATCAACGCGTCGCGACCGGTGTCGCGGAAGTATTCGCCGATAGCAACACCGGCGAAAGGCGAATAATAGCGCATCGCTGCCGAGTCGGCAGCTGTGGCGGCAACGACAACTGTGTAGTCGAGCGCGCCGAAACGGCGGAGAGTGTCGACCGTTGCTGCAACCGACGATGCCTTTTGGCCAATGGCTACATAGATGCAGTAGACTGGCTTGCCATCCTCGAAGTTCTTACGCTGGTTGATAATTGTGTCAATGGCGATAGCAGTCTTGCCAATCTGACGGTCGCCGATAATAAGTTCGCGCTGACCGCGGCCTATGGGCACCATTGAATCGACAGCCTTGATACCGGTCTGCAGAGGCTGATTGACAGGCTGACGGTAAATGACGCCGGGAGCTTTACGCTCGAGTGGCAGATTGATCAATTTTCCGGCGACAGGTCCACGACCGTCGACGGGCTCGCCGAGTACATTGATAACCCGTCCAAGGAGACCTTCGCCCACGGGAATGGATGCAATTTCGCCCGTGCGGCGAACGCTCATTCCTTCGGCGACCTTGTTAACGTTGTTGAGCAAAATCACACCGACGTTGCTCTCCTCGAGGTTAAGCGCCACACCTTTGACGCCATTTTCGAATTCGACGAGTTCGTTGGCGCAGACGTTGTCAAGTCCATATACGTGAGCCACACCGTCGCCAACTTCGAGCACCGAGCCGACTTCCTCGAAAGATACTTTCGAGTTGACGTTCTCAAGCTGCTGCTTCAATACTTCAGAAATCTCGCTTGGATTTATCATTGTATATTTATATACTTTATAATTACTTTAATAGGTTCAAACGCAATTGTTTCAGTTCGTTCCTGACAGAAGCGTCAAGGCGCTCATTGTCGATACTGACCGTAAAACCACCAATCAGGTCCGGGTCGACCCGGCTTACATACTCCATAGATCCGCCGTTGAGATGCGAATTAATCATACGTTTCAGTCTGTCTTCTTCGGCGCTGTCGAGCGGAGAAGCCGACACGACGTCGACTTTATAGATATTTCTCTCGTGGCGGTAGAGGTCGGCATATTGTCTTGCAATGAGTAAGGTCATGTCGAGACGACGGTTCTGAGCAAGGAGCTTGAGAAAGTCGGCAAAAGTATTGTCGTTCTCAGCCGCTGCGGCAGTCGTCAGTAAGACAATCTTGTCACTGTCGGAGACAAAGGGGTTAGAAATAGCCTGTGACAGTCCGGGCTGAGCATCAGCCGTTGTGACAAGCCGGTTCATCAGGTCGTAAAGCTCGCGATCGTCGCCGCGGTCGACGGCAACTTTGTAGAGAGCTTTGGCATATCGGCGAGGTATGAGTCCTTCGTTCATTACGCTATATCAATTTTTGCTTTCAATCTCGTCTAAGAGGGAGTTGACCAATTTAGTCTGAGCCTTTTTGTCGGCCATCTGATTTTTGACCACTTTCTCGGCAATGTCGAGTGCAAATTCGCTAACCTGATTGCGGAACTGATGTTCGGCTTCTTTCTGTTGCTGCTGGATCTGCACTTTAGCCGCATCCATCACTTTCTGAGCCTCGACGGAGGCAGCAGAACGCGCTTCTTCGATAATCTGAGTCTTCAGACGGTCGGCATCGCGAAGCATGTCAGCCTGCTGACGTCTTGCCTCGGCCAGATACTGATCGGCCTGTCGGCGAGCGTCGTCAAGCTGAAGCTTGGCATTCTGAGCATACTCCACACCTTTGTCGATGAGGTCGGCACGGCTGTCGACACTTTTGAGAATGACCGGCCACGCGAATTTCCACAAAATGAGGAAAAGCACGGCAAAGGCCACAAACATCCAGAATATCAGGCCGAAGTCAGGCGTGAAAAGTTCCATCTATAATGAATAGGAGATTAAACGAAAAGAGCGAGAACGCAGACGATGACTGCAAAAAGGGCAACACCTTCGACAAGGGCGGCGATGACAATCATGTTGCTTCGGATGTCGCCTGCAGCTTCAGGCTGACGAGCGATTGCTTCCATAGCGGCAGCGCCGATTTTACCGATGCCGATACCTGCGCCGATTGCTGCGATTGCTGCGCCGATGCTTGCGCCGAGACCAGTGAGTGAGAGTTCTGCTAAAAGTCCTAACATAATCTTACGTTTTTAGAGTTTTTGAAATTTATTGTTTTTAATATTTTATGCTGTAATTGCGTTTTCGTTTTGTTGGGTTTCGGATGCCTTGTCATGATGTTCTTCCTCGACCTGGGCCAAAGAGATGAAAATAGTGGAAAGCATCGTAAACACATAGGCCTGAATGAAGCTTACCAGCACATCGATGAGAAGCATGAAAATCGAGAAGAGTATTGAAATCACTGTTGTCGCGCCACCGGCTACCGGGCTGACAGCGGCAAAGATGAAAATCAAGAGTGTCAGAACGATGACTATCATGTGGCCACCCATCATGTTGGCAAACAGACGCACTGTCAGCGCTGCGGGTTTTGTGAACATGCCGAAAATTTCGATTGCCGGCATAATGGGCAGAGGGAATTTCAGCCACAGCGGCACTTCGGGCCAGAATATTTCTTTCCAATAATGGCGTGTGCCAAAAATATTCGTAACAAGGAATGTCAGAATAGCGAGCACGAGAGTGACCGCAATATTGCCTGTGAGGTTCGCTCCACCGGGGAAGATGACAGTCAGGCCCATTAGATTCATCATGAAGATGAAGAAGAAGACGGTCAACAGATAGGGGGCGAACTTGGAAGTTTTCGAACCGAGGGTCGATTTGATTACTGAGGTATAGATGAAATCGACAAGCAGTTCGAGAAAGCCGAGGCCTTTGCGGGGAGCTTTATAGCCGTTCTTTACGATGAATGTACGAAGCCACAGCATCAGGCCGGCAACAATAATGACGACGATGAAGATGCCGCAGACATTCTTTGTAATCGAGATATCAAAAGGACGAATTTCTTTGCCGTCGACAATCTCGATGACTTTGCCTTTGAAATCGCTTTCTTTGCCGGCAAGTTTGAATGTGGTGTTACCGTCGACATATTCCTGTCCGTCGGAAATGCGCGACGAAGAGAAGATGTGAAGGCCGTCGCTGCCAAAGACGATTACAGGCAGGGGGATGCGTTTGTGATGGTTGAAGGGAACTTCCCATCCGTAGGCATCGCCGAGGTGCTCGAAAATGATTTCTTTAGGATTGAGCTTGCCTTCATCGTGCTTGCTGTCGCCGGCCGACGCAAACGCCATCGGCGAAACAGTCAGCAACGCACATACAATCGCTATTATTTTATATAGTCTGTTCATATGGTCAATAAAGACAAACCGATATCACATTATTATCAACGTCGACGATACCGCCATCAATCTGAATGAACTTTTCTTCATCATTCTCTCCGGCGGGCAGATATGCAATCTTGCCGGAATTGAGTGTCGAGATGAGCGACGCGTGATTTTTGAGAACGGTAAACGCCCCCATAGCGCCGGGCAAGGTAAATGAGGAGACCTCGCCGTCGAAAACCAAAGCGTCGGATGAAATTATCTTAAGTGTCATCTGTCGGATGTTGATATTATTAATTCAAAGTCCTGTTGCGGAAATTATTTGACTTCGCTGAGGAGCTGTTTGCCCTTCTCGATAGCCTCGTCGATTGTGCCGACGTTGAGGAAGGCCTGTTCGGGATATTCGTCCATCTCGCCGTTGAGAATCATCTTGAAGCCGCGGATAGTTTCGCTCAGAGGAACCATGACGCCGGGGAGACCTGTAAACTGTTCGGCGACGTGGAAAGGCTGAGAGAGGAAACGCTGAGCACGGCGTGCACGCGAAACGACAAGCTTATCTTCGTCCGAGAGTTCGTCGACACCGAGGATGGCGATGATATCCTGAAGTTCGTTATATTTCTGAAGAAGCTGCTTGACGGCCTGAGCTGTGTTATAATGATCCTCGCCGATGATATTCGGGTCAAGGATACGTGATGTAGACTCGAGGGGGTCAACAGCGGGATAGATGCCAAGTTCGGCAATCTTACGACTCAACACTGTTGTTGCATCGAGGAAGCTGAAAGTTGTTGCCGGAGCGGGGTCGGTCAAGT
>JAGAOW010000001.1 GCA_017889945.1 Muribaculaceae bacterium | reverse complement strand
GAACCAGACGGCCTGCCAGCCTGCGCCGAGAGCGCCACGGATATCGGTGTCGAGGTTGTCGCCGACGATAAGGTTGAGACGGCCGGCTGTGGATGCGCGACGTTCGGCATATTGGAAAAAACGGATGTCGGGTTTGTTGACCCCGGCATCGTCGCTGAGCACAACGCAGTCGAAATAGCCGTCGATAGCGGCGGAGCGCAGTTTGTTGTACTGCACTTCATGGAAACCGTTGCTGACAATGCCCATGCGATAGCCGAGGCTCTTGAGCTTGTCGAGCAAGTCGCGAGCGCCGTCGACCAATGCGGTCTTGCTGCCGAGACGCGCGAGATATTCGCCGTCGAAGCGGGCCGAAAGGCTGTCGGCGAGCTCCGGGTCGACCCCTACTCGGCGCAAGGGCGCTGAAAAGCGCTCGGCCCGCAGGAAGTCGCGGGAAATCTCGCCACGACTATATCTGTCCCAAAGAGAGTGGTTGATTTCGTGATAGATGGCGTCCCACTGCTGCGGACTGTCGAAATATCGGTCGAGACGGTGGGCGTCGTAAAGTTCGCGGAGACAAATGACGGAATTACCGCTCATGTCCCAAAGAGTATCGTCGAGATCAAACCAAAGCATGGCTACGTTATTGCTGTGATAAACGGGCATCTTGTCTTCGCGTTAAAAAGTATCCGGATACAAAATTAGGAAAAATTATTGTGGGGCGAGAGCAATGCGGTCTAAAGATTCGGCCGGAGAAAACCAATTTGCGACAAAAGAAGTTTAAAAAATATCGGCGAGTCGGAATAAATGACTATTTTTGCCTTCGATACATATATAATAATATGTAATGATATGGATGAGACTAAAAAACAGATGCCGGCGAAGTATGTGATTACCGTCGGCCGGACATTCGGCAGCGGGGGACGCGCTTTGGGCAAACTGATTGCCGACAAGCTCGGTATAGCCTACTATGACAAGGAACTGCTCTCGCAAGCAGCCGCCAAAGCAGGCATGAGCGCCGAATATTTCGAGCAAAACGACGAACGCGCACCGAGTTTCTTCTCAGGAATATTTTCATTCAACCACGGATATAATCCGGTGGCCTATTTCGCCGGGCCATCGTCGATCAGCTCTGACGGAATATATCAGGCGCAGTGTGAATTCATACATGAAATCGCTGAAAAAGGGCCTTGCGTGATAGTAGGAAGGACATCCGACTATGTGCTGCGCGACATGGATAATGTGGTCAATATATTTGTACACGCGCCGATTGAATGCTGTGTGAAACGCATAGTCGAGCGCAGTGAGTCGCTGAGCGAGGAACGCGCCCGCGCAATGGCTGAACGCACGAACAAAGTGCGCTCGGCATTCTACAATTTCTACACCGACAAAGTTTGGGGCGCAGCCTCAAGCTACGATCTGACCATCGACTCATCGACAATGACACTCGACAAAGTCGCCGACTATATCATCGAATATGTCAGACTACGGCTCGCCAAATAGAATATTTTTGTTAACTTTGGCGTCTAAGATACTCTCGCCCGACAAAATCAAATTCAATTAAATTTGTCTCGAAAGCTTATATCGCTATGACCATAAACGAAAACGACATCCAAAATCTCAAGCATGACCCTGACGGGCTGCTGACATATGAATACATAGCCAACCATATCGACAGCATCGATAAAGACGACTTGTCGTGGCTGGCCGACAACATGACGACGGTCGATCTGTCGGGTCAGTTCCTGGCGAGCGCCGCACGCTATCTCCATGCCATCGACCCGGAACAATATGCCGAGACGGTCAATCATCTGGTATCGTCGACCATAGACAAGGACAGAGAGCACCGATATCTGCCCGATGTGCTGAACGGCATATACGGTCCTGACTACCAGCTTCATGCAGCGGAGCTGAGCGCAAGCGACAACAATTTCCGCCGCATCTACAAACGTCTATATCCCAATTCTGTTATATAATTAATATGTTGAAGAACTATTTAGCAGCTGCCGCTCTACTTCTGAGCATGAGCGCCTGCGGCTCGGGCAACAAAGCCGAGAGCAATGACACTGACAGCATCAAGACACAAAACGACCAAAACAACATGGCTACCACAACAGCAACACCTGACACAACATCGGTTAAAGTAGAAGTTGAAACAAGCGTAGGACCGTTTACGGTGCTTCTCTACGGAGATACGCCCAAACACCGCGACAACTTTGTAAAACTTGTCAAAGAAGGATATTACAACGGCACACTCTTCCATCGCGTCATCAATGAATTTATGGTTCAGGCAGGCGACCCCGACTCGAAGACAGCCAAGCCCGGACAGGCATTGGGCAGCGGAGGTCCTGACTATACGATTGAAGCTGAAATCGTCTATCCCAAACACTTCCATAAACGCGGAGCTCTCGCGGCAGCTCGTCAGGGCGACCAGGTCAACCCGCTGAAGGCGTCGTCGGGCTCTCAGTTCTATATCGTTACCGGCAAAAAAGTGACTGACGGAGAGATGAAGCAGATGGAAAGCTATCTTGAAAATTCAGCCCTGCAGACACGATTTGCGCAGCTGGCTCAGTCACATATGACCGAAGTGCGCGAAATGCAGCAAAAAGGCGACCAAGCCGGCCTTGAAAAGCTTCAGAACCAGCTGATCGAAGAAGCCAAACAGTATGTTGCAGAGCATCCCGTCAATATTACCGATGAGATGAAAGAGGCATACAAAACCGTAGGCGGAACGCCTCATCTCGACAATGCCTACACGGTATTCGGCGAAGTGATAAGCGGTATGGACACTATCGACAAAATCGAAAAAGTGCAGACCGACGGCATGGACCGTCCGAAGGACGACATACGCATCATATCGATGAAAATCGTTGATTGATGATTGAATACAATACATTTACGTTAAACAACGGTCTGAGGGTCGCACACAGTTGCGACCCTCAGACTGCTATGGTGGCGATCAACCTGCTCTATAACACCGGCGCACGCGACGAGAGACCGAATATGACGGGCATAGCCCATCTATTTGAGCATCTGATGTTTGGCGGCTCGGCCAATGTGGAAGACTACAGCGCGGAAATCGAAGCTGCCGGAGGCTATGACAACGCTTGGACAAGCAATGACTTCACAAATTTCTATGAAGTGCTGCCGGCGCAGAACGTAGAGACCGCTTTCTGGCTCGAAAGCGACCGCATGCTGTCGCCGCGCCTCGACGAACGGACTTTGGCCATTCAGCGTCAGGTCGTTGTCGAAGAATTCAAGCAACAATGTCTCAACCGGCCCTATGGCGACCTCGGGCACTATCTGAGAGAAATGCTCTACGGCGACTCGCATCCCTACGGCTGGCCGGTCATCGGCAAAGAGCCGGCGCATGTGGAAGCGGTTACGGCGGAAGATGCCCGGCAGTGGTTTTTCGACCATTACGGACCTGACAATGCCGTGCTGGCTGTGACCGGCAACATAAGCGAGAAAAAAGTGCGCGAACTTGCCGAGCGCTGGTTCGGCAATATAGAGTCACGACACATAGCGCCGAGGAAGCTGCCGAAGCCGGCGTTTCCGACGGAGGATATAGTGAGGGAAGTCAGCGGCGATGTGCCTCAGACGGCAGTGACTATAGCCTACCCCATGGCGGCATACGGCGAAAAAGATTATTTTGTGGCCGACACCATAACCGACATACTGTCGGCCGGTCGCTCTTCGCGCTTCTACCGCAAGTTGCTGATGGGCTGCGGAGGACTTATGAGCGAAGTCGACGCATCGATCATAGGCAGTGAGCACGAGGGATTTCTGATGCTGAACGCAAAGCTTAACGACAACAGCGACGAGGCTGTCGAACGTGTTCGCCGTCTGATGACCGAAGAAGCTCTGAGGCTCGCAGAACCGGGAGAAGTAAGCGCCTATGAGCTTGAGCGATGCATGAATCGCTTCGAGTCGACATTCAATTTCTCCAACATGGGCTATCAGGCCCGTGCGGCCAATCTTGCTTTGGCATTGTATCACAACGAGGACATCAACGCAAGCGTCGCCAGACAGCGGCAGACGACCGTCGACGACATAGCGCGTGTGGCTCGCCGCATGTTTGCCGAGACGCCTTGCGCCACACTTATCTACCAACCGAACAACTGATCGAAGAGACCGCCGGCTGACTGCTTTGGAGAATGAATTCTTTCATTCGACCAAAAAGACAATTAATTGGAGCAAAAGGTCATCATCGACAAATTCGGTCGAAATTTGTTATACATTTGTACATTATCCCCTCCTCCGCAGGCCACAGGCAGGCGGAGTGTAGTCAAATTTATCGCTTATGAGAATATCGTCCATCCTTACTATAATCGGCACTCTGTTTTTTATGCCGGATTTGTCAGCCCAAAAACCGGAACTTATCAACTTCGGCGACTTCAATCAATGGGTCACGCGCAACATCAAAGAGTCGCGAATCATAGGCGGCAACGAGCGTCAGGTGTTTGAAATCGGACCTACGCAGACCATAAACGGCGACAAAGCATATACAAATCTCGGCGGTTCGCCGTGGGCGACTTCTAACGTGATGGCAAAAGTGTGCGGCATAACCAAAACCAGCAATGCGGTTTTTCCCGATGTCCGCTCAGGCAACGACAAGTGTGCAAGGCTGTCGACCGTTCTTGAACAGTGCAAGGCCATAGGCATCATCAATATTGATGTCGTTGTGGCGGGGACAATATTTCTCGGCCAGATGTTCGAGCCTATAAAATCGACCAGCGACCCTTACTCCAAAATGGAAATGGGTGTACCTTTCGACAAGCGGCCCGCTGCGCTCGTTTACGACTACAAACTCTTTATTCCAGAAGGGAACACGCGCATGTATTCATCGGGCTTCGGTAGCAAAAAGACGCTTCAGGGCAGCGACAAGGCCGAAGTGTTTATTTATTTACAACGCCGATGGGAAGATGCGGAAGGCAATCTATATGCAAAACGTGTAGCCACGGCGAGGGAGCATCACACAAAAAGCAGCAACGGCTGGGTCAACGGACACAGACTTGAACTTCACTATGGCAACATCTCGCATGAGCCATATTTCAAACCTTATATGGATTTGCTGCCTAAAGAAAAGAGCTACTGCGCACGCAACTCTAAGGGCAAAGTTGTTCCTGTTCAGGAAGTGGGCTGGGACAGCGCAGATGCCAAACCTACACACATGATGATAATGTTATCGGCAGGTAGCGGAGAACCTTATGTCGGCACTGTCGGCACAAACTTTTGGGTCGACAACGTCGCGTTAGAGTATTAAAACTACTTCGGAGCTGATATGTGGATGGGGAGGGTCGGCTCGGATGGCCGATAGGCGACTGTCGAATCGCAAAGCACGGTAAAATTAACCTCAACCGGCGATGCGACAAGCAGCAGACGTGCGTCATCAGCCCAATCTCTGAAAAAGGCGAGTTCCGAGAAACTGACTGTCGACTGCGGAGCGACACTCAGATGGGCACAACATCCGTTATCGGGATTGGTGTCTACGGGCAACAAGAGTTCCCTGCCGTCAGGAGTAATCACAAGCAGATTAATGAAAAGATAGTCGGCTGTATTATTCGTCACTTCCACATACGACGTGCCGGACTCGTCATCTACTATATCAAAAGTGACCAAACCGTCGGCTCCGCTCACACCATCAGCCATATATCGCGCAAAAGCGTTAGCAAGCGCACGGTCTTCGTCCTCTCCGCGATGTGAACCGCCCTGAGACTGCAAAACACGACGATGAGTCTGTTCGGGAGTTTCCGATTTAATCAAAGAACTCATCAGCGAACCGGCCCATTTGGTTGCAGATCTGCGCGACGGATTGGCACGGCGTACTAACGTCGACAGTCGTTGAATCCCTTTCTCTGTAATGGTAACAAGCTGACGACGTTCGCCAAGATATAACGTAAGTGAGCCACCATTACCTATTACTATATATGAATCTCCGTTTAGATGAGAAGCGCGCGGAGCAATCGGGACATTGCCGCGCTCTGTGCGCTCCCATACTTTGCCATGCACGGCATACACCGTATAATTCTCTGCCGATGCCGAAATTGCAAGTATCAGAACGAATACAAAAAGGTTGACTATTCTAAGTGCTTTCATTTTATAAATATGGAATAATCACTGCTCTCTATATTGCGGTAATCGGGGTTTTGCTGATTGGATGTCAGTTCGGGTATACGCCGTTCGAGATAATTGCGGATCTCCTTGATTGTGATACGTCCATCGTGGTCAATATCCGAATTTTCAAAATCGCAGGCCTCAATCAGTGCCTGAGTGAATATGCCGTGACCGAATTTTGAGTCTTCTCTCGACCGTTCGTCAGCGCCGCTCGAAGTGTATATATCAGTTCCATTGCGCGACGACTGCAATTCTTTGAAGAAATCGTTTGATCGGAAAGCACTGAACACCTTGGCCGAATGGCATGCATCAATAAACACGACAAGCTTGCAGGGGATATAGTCGATTTTGTCTTTGAAAACCGTTGCCGACAATCCTCCCTTATTAGGCCGCTGCGCGTCTTCAACCTCTGATGTCGCCAAAAAATATTTCTGAGAATCCACAAGACCGTGCCCGGCAAAAAATATCACGGCAAGGTCGTTAGGCTTGGCATAGTCGCAAATCCTCTCAATCTCGCTTTCAATGCTCTGTCGTGTGACCTTATTGCCGAGCAGAACCGTTTTTCGGATATTAGAGAATGTATATTTATGGCGTTTTACAAAAGCATCAGCCACAGCTTCAGCGTCAGCCTCTGCAAAACGGAGGTTGTCGAGGTTCTGTGCCCGGTAATTGTTGATACCGATAGCAAGGATGTGAAGCGTCGCAGACTTGCGCAAGCTCATAGCCTCGTCGTAGATAAAGCTCAGGAAGTGCATCTTGTTTGCTTCATCGACAACAGTCAACTCGCAATCGCGTTTTGGCAAGGTAATGCGCAACTTGCCTGATGACAGCGCCGACGCAGGCATATCCACAGGCTCAGAGCCTGTGATACGGTAAGAGGCGGTGCGTGAATTTGTAACGAATGTCAAATCAAACTCAGGTTCGCTGAACTTTGTGTTGTTGGGCGTGCGGAAAGCAAAATTGACCGTCTTTGGTTGATTATTCTGCGGCTGAAACTGCGGCTGGGCTTTCGGCTTTGACTGAGATTGAGGCTGGGGTTGAGGTTGCGACTGTTTCTTACCCGGAGCTTTTTCAGTCTTCGAAGCATCTGCATTTTTCCGCGAGGCCGTGGCCTTCTTATCATTCTTTTCTTTAAGCGTCACGACTATTTCCTTGCCATCATATATTACAGAAGTCGGCTCATGACCTATGTATGAAAATTCTATGCGATCGCCCTTCTTGGCCATGACCTCAAATCGTCCGTCAATGTCTGTAGCACTTCCCGCATTCGACCTGACCACAATCGCAGATGCTCCAATCAGAGGCTCTCCATATATATCGTAGACAGTACCGCTGACTTTTGTAGCTTTAGATCCCGACGCAGCCGGTTCATTATCGGTCTGACGCGAAATTTTCTGATATGCTGCAGCATATGGATCTTTGGGCTTGGCGGATTTTTTTGTTTTATCCGAAGATGACGAATCTGAGTTGGATTTGTTGACATATTGAGCTACTTCTTTATCAACTTCTTCTTTGTTCAAAGCCATCCATTTCTCTATAAAGATTTCTGTGGCCCGAGCCATAAGTTTTTCACCGAACTTACCTGCCGGAATAGGCTGCGGGAGAGTAGAATATTCATACGCGGCGATTTTATCCAAATTCTTAATTCCGCCACCGCGAATCAGATTATCGGCAACGTATTTGAAACGCTCAACAGATGAGTTGAAATAAAAACTCATGTCATCCTTACCGGCCCATTTCGATAGAATTTCCCGTGCCTTTTTAGTATCCTGATTAAATCCGACATAATTACCGACCTTATACATATAGCCCAAAAGATATTGGGCAACCAAATCGCCTTCTGAGGCCGCATAATCTATCATTTCATTATGATCCCGATTAAAAAACTTTATAAAATTCAGACCCTTAATATCAATCAAGATTTTTGACAAAACTGCTGCCTCAAGTCCCTGTCTGGCTCTATATCCGGCTATTGCATCATTTGTATTATGAGTTTCGGTAAGAAAACGATATGCGATAAGAAAATCTACAATGTATTTACGTTCGTCTTCACTATAATTATTTGAATTGTTCAAACTAAACAACGCATTTGCTTTAATGAAGAACTCGCATGACACAAAATCTTCGCGGCCATCTGATTTGCCGGACATATACGTCTTACCGGTTAACTTATTGTCAAAGGAAAAACACTGGAATTTACGATCAAAATAATGACAATATATCAATCCGAGCAGAAGATTATCCTGCCATGTCTTTGCTTTCGACACACATATATCAAGAAATTCATTCGGAAGTTGTTTTTTAACGATAAGCGGATAGAAACGGATAAAGTTCTGAGGGCTAATTTCTATCTTACAATTCGGAAATCCATTTAATAAATCTTCGGAATCTTCAGCTAACAAAGCATCCTCACAATCTTTAATCAGTCCTGAAGACCAGTAACTCCAGCCATTATTGCCATAATACAATGTCAACGACCCGCGTTGCTTATTGCAGACCTTATTCGGGTAGCCTTTGGCATTGAGACATGAACCTAAAATGTTCAAAGCACCGCCATCATTGTAATAACAATACCGTTCACGCTTATCATCAGTCACGTTTTGGGTTATGTCATATGCTTTGTCGATACATTCTCGCGATTTAGCGTAATCGACCTCAGTTCCAAGTCCGAAATAATAACACAATGCCAGTCTATACCAATCAGCCCCAATACTTTCTTCACTATCAAGTTTTTGAAGCCCGGCACTGAGTAGTCGCACACCTTCATTCAAAAAAGGAGATTTAACGTCATTCAAATAATAATCAGATGCCAACACCACATCCCCAATTGTATAACCGGCGGCCTTAAAACATTCGAAAATTGCCGTCTTTATTTCATCATCTAACGGCAACTCATTATTTGAATATAGATTTACCAGAGCTTCTGCAGTTTTTTCAGCGAGCGGGCCACTAATCTCGCTGTTATCGAACGGACAATTTTGATTCAACCACTCAATGTCTTTTAGATAGTCATCATGAGTGCGTTGCGCTTCGGCATTGCCGGCATTAAATAAAATACAGATTCCGACAAGTGCCGCAGCCATTGGCCGACGGACAAATATCGCTTTGGCAATACCCATCAGGTCATAGGCAACAGGAATGAAGGCAAGCGAGCCGGCGATAACCAAAGGCGGAAGATATACCAAAGTCGTGAGATAAACCAAGCCGATAATAAACATGGTCAACAAAATTGTCAAGGTCGGATAGACGATGTTGCCAAGCCCGAGAACCGCATAAGTATATCTGCTGGCTACAACATTGCGACGTTCGAAACCGTCGCGCAAGACGATAAAGCCGAATGCTGCCGCCAAAACCACCGCAACACATATCAGCCACACAGCCCAGGCAGGGACGACTGTCGTCGCACTATTCAGAATCGTATCAACAGAATATGCCTGAATGACAACCCCGCTCATAGCGCCGACAGGAGTGTAATGGTAATCTTCGTCACTGTTTACAGCTCCAAGTAAGACTATTCGGCCTAAAGCAAAAGAATCGATTGCCGCAATATCTTCAGCGTCCACGACATCAAATTGCTGTGGAGTGAAATCAATTATCCCCTCCTCGGTAGATTCGACGACATTATCATCTTCATAAATGCGTCGGTAACGGTCGGAGACACTTTGCGCGAAAGACGGCGTCAGGCCGGTTGCGGCGACAGAATAATTGCGGATATAGCTATTGTCGCTATTGGTTATAAAATTTGTATACGCAAACTGCAGATCAAGCGAATCAAGCGCAGTCGCAATCGTCGAAACATATGAACGGCTGTCCTCGTCCCAACTATTGAGATGCACGGCAGCCACAATTAAGTCGCGCGAACGCGTCATCGCATCACATAAAGCTTCGGTGGCAAGAGAATCGGCTGCTGCATCAGAAAAAATTATGTCGACTCCGATAACTGCCGCGCCGGCCGATGAGGCACAGTCAACAGCGCCGGCAATTTCAGCACGGTCACTGTCAGATGTGTCAATAATCAAAAATTTATCGTTCCCGACCGGCTCATCATCACGGGTCGAAGCATAAAAAATATCTGTAACGGCTATATCATTAAGAGACTTGCCAATCGGTTCGAAAGCATCGATACCGGGCAAGATTGTGCTTATCGCCGCAAACAAACCAATCGAAATAATGCTCAAAATCAGTACGCGTAAAAGCCTGCTCATTTTGCCGGATTAAATTTTAAAGTTAAATGATTTGTAAAGATACGCTAAAACATTCAGTCATACAAAATTTTAACTATTACCTGCTTGTTGAAAACGTAATTTTGGTCGGATGAGAAATGATTTGTAAATTTGGAGGTTAAAATTAACAGCACAAATGGGAAACAAGATATTGCTTAGTTTCGACACTGAGGAATTTGATGTTCCTCGAGAACATGGGGTCGATATCCGGCTTGAAGAGTCGATGAAGATTTCTGTGGCCGGCACAGAGCGGATATTGGACTGTCTGAGCAAACACGGCGTCAAGGCAACTTTTTTCTGCACGGCAAATTTCGTGGAAAACGCACCTGAGACTATGCGCAGGATAATTGCCGACGGTCATGAAGTAGCGGCCCACGGTTGCGATCACTGGCATCCGGCCGCGAGTGACGTAGAACAGTCGAAAGCCACCATCGAACGTCTGACTGGAGTGAAAGTTCACGGCTACCGACAGCCACGCATGTTTGCCGTGTCGGACGAAGAAATCAAGCGTTGCGGCTACAGCTACAACTCGTCGCTCAATCCCGCATTCATTCCCGGACGATATATGCACCTGAACGAACCACGCACCTGTTTTATGAAAGACGGAGTGCTGCAAATACCCGCATCGGTCACACCTTGGGTGCGCTTTCCGCTGTTCTGGCTGAGCTACCATCATCTCCCCGTATGGCTCTATCTCAAACTGGCGTCGCGAGTGGCAAAACATGACGGATATTTCGCTACATATTTCCACCCCTGGGAATTCTATCAGTTGAGCGAACGCCCCGAATTAAAAATGCCATATATCATACGTCACAATTCGGGAGAGGAAATGGTCAAGCGTTTAAGCCGACTGATAGAACACTTCAAAGGCGAAGGTTCAGAATTTATCACATTTAACGAATTTGCACAAAGATGATCAGGCTCGCAATAGTCTGCCCTTGCTATAACGAAGAGGCTGTAATAGAAAAATCGGCAATACGCCTGCGAGTTCTGCTCGACCAAATGGCCCACGACGGCAAAATCACAGACGACAGTTTTGTGCTGATGGTCAACGACGGCAGCCGCGACCACACATGGGACATCATCAAACAACTTCATAAGACTGACACCCGCTATAAGGGTATCGACCTCGCCCACAACGCCGGCCATCAGAAGGCAATAATGGCCGGAATGATGACAGCCATTAAAGAAGCAGACGCTGTGGTAACGATTGATGTTGACCTGCAGGACGATATCAATGCTATCGCCAAGATGATTGACGCGTATGCCGAGGGGTATGATGTCGTCTATGGAGTGAAGGTTTCACGCCAAGCCGATCCGGCGCTAAAACGCATGACGGCGGTTGCGTTCTACAAACTTCAAAAAGCTTTAGGCGTCGAAACAGTCTATAACCACGCTGATTTCAGATTCATGAGCCGACGCGTGGTAGAGGAATTGGCCAGATACGGCGAACGAAACCTTTATCTGCGCGGCATTATTCCTCTAATCGGGTTCAAATCGACGACAGTCGACGATGCTATAAGCGAGCGTGAAGCCGGAGAATCAAAATACACGCTTTCGAAAATGCTGACACTCGCTCTGAACGGAATAACTTCATTTTCGGTCAAACCGATCTACAGCATATTGACGACAGGACTGATATTCGTGCTGGTCAGCATAGGCATAGGCATCTATGTCATCGCATCACTGATTTCGGGAACTGCAGAACACGGCTGGGCATCACTCATGTTATCGATTTGGTTTACAGGCGGCATAATCTTGTTTGCAATCGGAATTGTCGGCTTGTATATCGGACGTATTTACATCGAAGTCAAACAGCGTCCGCTATACCATATACGAGAAGAGCTGCTTTAAAATCAGCGAATTACCACAATTTCAATTTTAGGAGTAGAGGCGAAAGAAAATTCGTCGCGCAGGATTGCGAATGCTTTATAGCGTCCGTCGGGCACTTCGGCGCCGGCATTATCGGTCAAATTCCACCGGCAGGGGAATGAGCACGAGTCCTCAGTGAAAACAGTGCGTCCCGATGCATCGACAATGACGAGCTTGCCGACGGGCGATGAGACAAAACTGTGGTCGAGGTCAAACGTGACCGACTTACGCGCGACAGCGTTGTCGACACTCAGAGTAGCGCCAACCGACGAATCACTGACGATAAAAGACAGTGACCGGGTCGCTGTCACACCGACGTTAGAACGCAAAGTGAGGACCAATTTATGTCGTCCTTCAGCAAGATTTTCGATTGGCAATGAGAATGAAGCCGTGCCATCGGCATTTAGCTTCAATGAGTTGGCTGCTATATTGTACGATTTGCGGTCATCGAGTTTCAATGTCGGAGCACAGCCGATGCCTTGTGAAAGGTCAATACCCGAAGGAGGTGCGACTACAGTGGCAATTAATGTGAACGAAGTGGGAAGAACATCGCCGTCAGAGCAAGATTTCCCCTCGACCGACATGTCGATAATCTGCGGAGCTGTAATGTCAACATCATCGGCAACTTCATAGGCAAATTTGCAGTTTGTAAGACATGCTGCCGCTCCCGACAATCCGTCAGAAGACAAAGCATTAATTACTATACGATTATTACCCTCGCCAACCGTGGGGACAGGGACTGTCATTTCGGCTTTGAATTTTCCGGACTCGACGGGAACAATGGTGCGTCCGAGAACTTTTTCGTCGAGAGTTACCGGGAATTTATTCTTATCATAACCCATTTTATCACACGTTTCGGTCGTGTGTGGCGTGTCATAGACTCGGATGTCAACATTGCCGTCGAAATCGTTGACAGCATTGCCTTGCTCATCAACTATCTGTCCGGCGATAGTCGTAGGAACAAGCGGTTTCAGCTCAATGGCATTCTGAGCGGGAACTGCATCGCCTATACTCTCTACAGCGACAGAATAGCCGGGAGCTCCGAGTCGCAAAGCGGGGTCGCCGCAAAGGTTGTAGGCCATAGCATTTATCGCGCGGTCTTTTTCAGAAGCATAAGCCTCGATGCAATAATTGTGAGCCTGGCGGACAATATCGCCAATCGCAGTCTGCGGACCGGCCGACGCATAAGCTACCGAAACGGCCGTGGCAAAAGTCTTGTTATAGTCCATATAGACCGAACGGCTTGCACCGACAATGCCGATAGCGCCGCCTTGAGTATTAGTCAAAAGAGCCTGACCGAGAGAATGCAAACGGTCAAAGCCGAAAGTCTCACATGACGCAAACATGACAAATGGATAATCATCGCATGGAGACTGCCGGATAAGGTTAACATCGAAAAGATGTTCGGCGGTAAGCGTGTTAACATTGCTGTGTCCATAATAAAGCATAAGCCCCTGACCATCTCTAAGAGCCTTAGAAATAGCCTTACGACCTTCTATCGCATAGCGGCCTGTCCATGGATATATAAGATTATGAACGCGCGTAAACGTCAGCGTCGATTTTCTTTTCAGCATTTCTGAGACAGTCTCCTCTGCGTCTAAGAAGTGGCCTTGGCTCTCGCCGTCATCGCTGAATACCAGGACATTGCCATAGACAGCATGTGATCTCGGACGCTGCATGAAACGATGAATTTTATCGTTTATGATATCCGCTTCGGCTGTCGACGCCACATCAATGCGACCTATCGAAAGATGCATGAAACCGAATTCGATGCGGTTAGCGTTGAACTTGTCATCGAGCATGACAAAATACTTATCGGAAGTATAATTCTTAGTCAGGTCACGCGCCTGCTCGACATTTTCGGTTTCATAACATAATAGATTGTCTGCCAATTCGGGGTTTCGGTTATCCCATGACGAATGACCGTAAAGCAGAACGTATCGGATTTTGTCAGGCTCACGGTCATAGAGCATCTTCAGAAAACGACGGTAAGCCATCGCGCAACGCGAGCCGGAAGAGAATTCGTTGAAGATTTGCTGTTGGTCAACGACTGCAACGTCATAGCCGTCATAATCACGATGCATCTCGGCAAGACGTTCGGCAGACCGGTACAGGACATCGTTTGTGATTATGAGCATGTCGGGCGTTTTGAGCGAATGAAGGTCCTGATTGGCAAGCTCGCCGACAACTGTTACCGACGGATACGAGACTTCGGTGTCGAAAGCAATGAGTTTACGAGCATTTACCATCAGATTTTCGATATCGGGCATAGCCACTGTCAGACTTGAATTCTCGTCGTCGAAAGAAGTAGCACAACGTGTGACTCGCGAAGCATCAGTGACGTCAAAGACAATTGTCGACGGATTAGCATCCTCGATTGAGACCGTGGACTCGGGTCGGACTTCCGGAAGATTAAGAGTCAAGGGATTGCCATCTGACGGCATGCGATTGAGCCTGGGGTAAATCACATACGCCTTGTCGAGAGCCGCATACGACGGAGTGCTACCGTCAGCGACACTGAAACCTATGCGATGAATGCCATCCGCGCCGACAGATGTGAAACGCGCCAAGCCGGAACCTGTAGTATAAAACTTCGTGGATTGTGTTATCAGCGGCGCATTGCCATCGTTTGACGAAGAAATAACGAACGTAGACGGATAATCGAGCGCAAGAGCGGTCGGTGTTGAGTTATTGGCTGCGAAATAATAGGCAAAACGTCCATAAGTATAATCTGATGTCGGCGAGAAATCCGTTATGTCAAAATCATAGAAACGCTTTTCGCCCGACGCAAAAGGCTTGTCGTGAAAAATCGCACCGCCGGCAGAGGGATTTTGAACATCGTTTTCGACAAAAGCGACCGACAGATGATGAGTCAGCGACTCATCGTCGGCCTCCGGCTCGGACAAATCATCATCAGGATAAACATCCGAGGCAGAATCTGTCAAGAAATAGTAACCGAAGTTATCGTAAAGATTTCTTTTGATATCAATCAGCGAAACGTCGGGAGCATCGATTGAAAGTCCGGCTTCGCCATAGAAAAGCATACGTCCGTCGGAGGTGTGAACAACGGGAGTCGGCTTAATGTCGTCGGGATCGTATTTCGAAAAAGAATTAGACGTAAGGCGTGCGCCACCATAGCCGAAAACCGCTACCGCTTCGGGATTATCAAAACCTATAGCCCGAAGTTGATTGTGGCTCAACTGGCATATGCCCGTTGAGTTGACTTTAATCTTGACCCAGCGGCCGGATGACAGGCGCGAATGTGAAGCATAATATGATGTCGGGAAAGCGGATGCTAACAAGGGCATCACAAACGACAGAATCAATAAGGCATTTCTCAATCTGAAAGACATAGCATTTATTTGATTTTCATATCTATACATGGCATAGAATCGAAGAGCACCGAAATATCGTCGCCCTCGGTTATATCATAAGACAATGATTGATCTGCAAACAACAGCAAATCGCCCATTTTAAAGGTCATGAATTCTGACAATGAAGCGATGGTCGCATCGACATGGAGTTTTTCAGTCGAGAAAGTAATCGAAGATTTTCCGGACTCAATGACGTGGGAGGCATCTGCTTGTCCGGCCGACGCCCATTGACCTACGGCGAAAGCCGAATCCATTGCAAAAAAACGTTCGGACAAAGCCAATGGCTTCGCTCCGCAAGCGGCAGGAAGAAATATGCATGCAGCGCCGATGGAATCATAATAACGCGCGGCAAATTTCCGAGAAATATGCATGCCCAAACGTGAGAGCCGAACCGCCGGACAAATACACACAGACCAACCGCCGTCTATATCGGGGAGGAAAACGGGCTGATTATTGCGGTGGATGGCAGAATCAGCATACAGTCGAAAATCATCGCCGCCTACACAAATGGCTTTCATCGGTTTAGAGTTCCGAGACGGTTGTACATCAGGGCAAGATGAGAGTAAATCGAAGTATTTGCAATAACAACGCCATCACGCACACGAATGCGATAAGGAGTGAAATTCCAAATACCTTTAATGCCTGCAGCGACCATAGTGTCGGCCACATCCTGAGCACTGTCGACGGGCACGGCAACGATGCCGATGCGGATGTTGAGTTTTTTGACAAGTTCCTTAAGCCTGTCGACGTGATAAATAGGAATACCGCCTATCTGCGAACCAATTATGTCGGGGTTGACATCGACGCCCGCAACTATCTTAAGACCGTAACGCTGAAGACCGGAATCGCTTATCAAGGCCGCACCGAGACTTCCCGAACCGACCATGACAGCATTATGCGACTGGTCGAAGCCAAGGAAATCGCGCAAGGCAGTTTCGAGTGAAGCGACTTCATAACCGATGCGAGTCTTGCCCTTAATATTAAGAAATGATAAATCTTTTGCTATCTGCGAAGAATCAACATTGAGTTCATCGGCTATTTTAGTCGACGACACATATTCGACATTATTGTTGTGCAGAAGCGTCACATAAGCCAGATACCAGGGCAGACGCCGGATGGTAGGCTCGGGCAACAGATCGCGGTTACTATTAGGATTAATCTCGTTCATTGCGATTGCAAAGATACTGAATTTATGTGAATAATCCTATCTTGAAGTGACCGCAATTTTACGAGAGCCGGAAACAAAAGTCTCTCCATCGGCGGTAACAGTAGCACGATAAAGATAGATGCCGCGCGGCACTCTTCGGCCTGTTCCGTCGGTAAGATCCCACGTCACGGGCGACGAAACGAACATGTCGCTGCGACCGGTCGAAGTCTGTTCCCACAATTTATGTCCGAGCAAATTGAACACCGATACCGTGACGGTAAGCATACCTTCCGGCCGATTGTGCGAAATATAGAAATTAGCCTCTGTAGTGGCCGGATTGACATCGGAATAAATATCGAAAATAGTCGGAGCTATGCCCTCGCTTACAAAGAAGTCGATAGTCTTAGTCGCAGAGTTGCCGTTTGTATCAAACACTCTCAGCGTGAGAGTGTGATTTCCAATAGTCAGACCTTCGAGGGGATAAGCGATTGAACCCGAAGGTGTGCCGTCGGACGAGGGAGTAAAATAGAACGGAACATCGTTGAAGCTTCGTTTATCGTCAAGCGTTATAGTCATCTGATGTCCTATGCCTGCGCTCGAGAGATTGATGCCGACATCGTCACGCACCGTCGCAATAAGCATGGGATCGGCATTCACCTCGTCGCCCGAAACAAACGACGGATGGTTAAGAACCATCGACTCAATAGTCGGCGCCTGATTATCCTCTAATGCCTCTTCATTAAAGCCATAGACGTAGAGACTGTGGTCAAGGCCCGATGCCTCGACAGAATAATCATCTGAATATGCAGTCATGAAGACCGTAGCCTCACGGAAATTATCGCTTATTTCGGCAGGCATGGACACAGTCAGTTCGAAAGCGCCATTGGTCACTTTACATGAGCCTGAATACAGCTTGTCGCCATGTTCGTCAAACGGTTTGAGATTTTCATAACGCGGGTCGGTAATCGTATATGACCGGTCAGCGTCATACAGATCAAAAAGCATTGTGCCGTTAAAGTCTGACATAGGCGATCCATCGGCAGTAATGACAGAACCCCTGATGACAGGCATGCCCTTGGCCGGAATAATAATCTGATTGTCGGCATACGCATCGACACCGTCGACCGACTCGATGCGAATAAGATTGTCGGGAGTCGCAAGTTTCATAGCCGGGTCGCCCATGAACACATAGCGCAAACGATTCTCATTATTGATTATATCGCCTTCACGGTCATTCTCGTCAACAGAGCGTATGTTGTTTTTCGCCCGACGGTAAATTTCGCCCGTAGCAGGCAGACGGCCCGATTCATCGCGGCGATTGACTTCCTTGCCTATGGCATTGGTAAAATAACCGTTGTATGTGATGTAGACCGGGCGAGTGGCACTAATCATGCCAATCACACCGCCATTAGGCTCATACATAAGGATTTCTCCGCCGCTCTGAGTGTTAGAATCCCAACGGAGGAAGTTACATGTAGCCGCATAGACAAAGGGCAGATGCTTCAGATACATTTTGTTGATATCCGAATAAGTCAGCATACCGTCGGCAGTCCACGAATGGTTTGTGGCATGTCCGACAAATGACCACCATGCCACGCCGGAATCGAGGAGACGATACAATTTCTCACGCGCGACCTGATATACCCCGCCCGACTTTTCGTATATGGGCAGGTAGACCTTTTCGCGGACATATGAATTATTCTCATTGACATCGAAGCCTCGCATAAACCACTCGCACTGACGGTAGTGTATGCCTGCGTCGAGGTCGTCGGCCAAGGCCAGAACACGGTTTTTCCATGCTCCGCGCGGCGGATTGCGCATATAGTCGATGAGTTTGTCTGCAATTCGTTTCGCTGTAGTAGCGCTTGTGACCGGAAGGCGACCGACGGCGACCGAAAGGTAGTCGGAACCAAGTCGCAGACCGCTGCCGTCTTCGAGCATAGCCAAAAAGTCGTCGGTAGCAAAGCCCATTTCAGAATCAAGCGAATAGCGCTCTTCGCGCTGCTGCCATGCCGGCACGGTCGGACATCCGAGAGCTCGCACACCTGATGTAAGGTGACGCTCGTCGTAAGTCATTCGACCCATAATAAGGACATATTTCAGCCGCTCTTGGCTATCTTTGCCACGGTCATAGAGCATTTTGAGATATTTACGCATGCCCGACACATCCTGTACGCCGGAACTGAATTCATTGTAGACTTCCTCAAGGTCCACAACGCGAACCTTATAATTGTCAGGCGCTCCGCGATGAAGCTCGGCAATACGCTCTGCCTGAAGACGCCATGACGAATGAGTGAAGATAACCATGTCGACCGACTCGTCGGCATGAAGATTCTGATTCGCAATCGCACCTACAAGTTTAGGGGCAGGGAGGACCGCATCAGTGTTCCACGCCGCATACTCCCGCATACCCGGATATCTTGCCGTCCAAAGGGCCGTGTTGTCTTCAGTCGAAAAATCGACCGCGCGAATTGCCGCCGGGTCGGTCACATCCCAAATCACAGTCTCCGGCGATGCACCGTCAAGACTGACATCGACAAAATGCGTACGGAAACACAGACTTCCCGATGAGGGCAGACGCAAAGAGCGTTCATAATTGATTGCGATATAATTGAGCCATGCGTTATAGACAACACCCGTCGCCTGATAATCTATTGACAACTGCAGTCGGTTGCCGGGATTGTCGATGATATGCAGAGAGCGCGCCTCTACGCCATGTAATTCGCCGTCGCCCGATGTAGCCGGGATAACATCGCTCGCAAGTGACTCCACAGCGTTGCCGTTGGCTGTGAAATTCAACCGCGATGCAGAGCCAAGAGTTTTGGCGACAAAAGAGGTCTGGAAAGTCAGCGGCCCGCAAATGTCAGGAAGATCGAATGAAAAGATACGCTTCGGCGTGTATTTGAAATCCTCGCCGACAAGCATCACACCACATTCGCCCGGCGAAAGAAGATCCTGCTCATACTGCAGTCTTTCGGTAAAAGATTTAGCCGGCTTAGAGGCTCCGGCGCGTGCGGTAGGTTCTATAGCAGGTTCGTCATATTCATTATCAGTGACAAAATAGCAGCCGACAGTAGAATATGGATTTGATTTGTTGACAAAAAACGATGAACCTTCCCAGCTCTCAGGTCCAACGGCATAGAAAACCACAGACCCGTCGCTGCAATGGCGGGCCTGCACCTGAGGCAGATCATCGATATAATTGGCCGCTGTCAGAGCGTCGGCGATGCGTTTGCCGCCATAACCGAAAATTCTGACTTTTGAAGGGTCGTTGAAACCCCATTTTCTGAGCGAGGCTGCGGTAATGCGATGCAAACCGCTCTCGCTGACCGATATCTTGACCCACCTGCCTGACGCAAGAACCGACTCCGACCGATAATGGTCGAGATCGAGAGCTGCCAGCTGTAGAGAAAACAATATGCAGAATGCCGACAATAAGGTTCGTAAGATGATGATATGGTTCATTGTAGTTTTAAAACGTAAATCATAGATTTTTATTGCACATAGGGCCTATTGTCTTATATCTGACAGCCAACGCTCCCACGAAGTGCTGTCGCCGTTGAATGTATTGAGGTCGACATCTCCGTCAACGCCGTCAATACGGCTCTGATGGCTGTGCTGCCACAGAAGCCAGTTGTCGGATGTTATCGGCGGGTTTGTAAATGAGCATACCCATACAGGCATTTCTTCAAAACGGCCGCGGACAAAACGGTCATATCCGTTTTTGTTAGTATAAATAATGACTTTGTGGCGGCTTCCTTCAAGAGCAAAAATCATACCGCGCAGGCTTTCAACGACTTTCTCGGTCGAATAATCTTCGGGGTTGCCCCACTCTTCGATGTCTATCGCCAACGGCAAGTCGAGACTGAGACTGTCGACCGCCGACAGAAAATTACGGCCCTGATCATATCCGTCGCTGTCGAATCGGAAGAAATGATAAGCTCCGACCTTGATTCCCGACCGCCGCGCATCTGAATAATTCTTTCGGAATTTAGGGTCATGGAACGATGTCCCTTCTGAAGCTTTCAGAAAAACAAAATCGACACCTTCGGCGACGATACGGTCGAAATTGACATCTCCATTATGAGCCGAAAGATCTATTCCCATGACAGGGAAACGCTCGCGTTCCACTTCGACATGCGGACGCCGGGCCGTACAGCTTCTATAAAAAGCCGACCCGAAAATCGACAGCCCTGTAACCGCGATAATTGCAATTGCTATGTTCCGAGCATTGTTCATAACCTTACAAAATTATTATTTTCTCGTCTTATCTGCAACACAGCCTCATTTAAACGACGTTAAAACATAGCCAAGACACTACCTTTCGGCCCATTCTGCAAACAACAATTCTTTAAATAAATTAACAAACTTTGCAAGATCAACTAATTTAGCTTTCAGATTTTGGCGGTATCGCGCGGATTTTATATTTTTGTATTTAATATGGAGCAGAAGCACGTAATGACACCGGAAGAAGAAGACCGCATGATTGAAGATGCGTTCAAAGACGTTCTCGATGGATATCTCAAGAGCAACCACCGAAAGAAAGTCGAAATTATTGAACGCGCCTACCGATTCGCCAAAGACGCCCATAAAGGCATACGGCGACGTTCGGGCGAGCCGTATATCTTACACCCTATTGCGGTCGCGAAAATCGCGAGCCAGGAGATTGGCCTCGGCTCCACTTCGATATGTGCGGCCTTGCTGCATGATGTAGTCGAGGACACAGACTACACCGTCGAAGACATCGAGCAGCACTTCGGCAAAAAAATAGCACAACTCGTCGAGGGTCTAACCAAAATCTCAGGTGGTATCTTCGGCGACAAGGCCTCGCTTCAGGCCGAGAATTTCCGCAAACTGCTGCTGACGATGAGCGAAGACATACGCGTTGTGCTTATTAAAATGGCCGACCGCCTTCACAACATGCGCACTCTCGGCTCAATGACGCCAAACAAGCAGTATAAAATCGCCGGCGAAACTCTTTATATCTACGCCCCCTTGGCCCATCGTCTCGGCCTTTTCGCCATTAAGACCGAGCTTGAGGATTTGAGTTTCAAATACGAGCATCCTGTCGCATACGCCCGCATTTCCGAGCAAATAAAAGAAAGCGAAGCCCGACGCGCAGCTGTCTACAGCGATTTCTCCGAACCCATCAAGAAGAAACTCGACGAGATGGGGCTGACCTACGAGGCAAAAGCCCGGCTGAAATCAGTCTACTCTATTTGGAACAAAATGGAGACCAAGCATGTGCCGTTTAAAGAAGTCTATGACCTTTACGCCATGCGTATCGTCTTCGAATGCGACGACCCGGCAAAAGAAAAAGGCATATGCTGGTCAATATACTCAGCCATTACCGACATTTACAAACTCCATCCTGACCGCACACGCGACTGGATATCCGTGCCTAAAGCCAATGGCTATCAGGCCTTGCACCTTACGGTCATGGGACCTGACGGCAACTGGGTAGAGGTTCAGATTCGTTCGCGACGCATGGACGAAATTGCAGAAAAAGGCTTTGCCGCGCATTGGAAATACAAAATTGGCGAAGGCGACGAGGAATCGGAACTTAACGTATGGCTGCGCACTATCAAAGACATTCTCGACAATCCCGAGCCAAGTGCGATTGACTTTCTCGACACGCTGAAACTCAACTTGTTCGCCTCTGAAATAGTAGTATTTACCCCGAAAGGAGAGCTTCTGACGCTGCCTGCCGACGCCACTGTTCTCGATGTGGCTTTTGAGCTGCACAGCGAACTCGGCATCCATTGCATCGCCGGCAAGGTCAATCATAAACTCGTACCGCTCAGCCACAAACTTAAAAGCGGCGATCAGGTCGAAGTGCTCACTTCTCGCTCTCAGATGCCGCAACCCGAATGGGAGGCATTCCTCGTCACGGCAAAAGCCAAGACACGCCTTCGTCAGG
The DNA here is from genome assembly GCA_017889945.1 of Muribaculaceae bacterium. Lineage (GTDB taxonomy): Bacteria > Bacteroidota > Bacteroidia > Bacteroidales > Muribaculaceae > CAG-873. The sequence continues at coordinate 5,416 of JAGAOW010000001.1, read as the reverse complement.
CTCTGCGCAAAAACCGTATGCCCATGATAGCCAAAGGCAAGATGATTCTTACCGAATGGCTTGAAGCGCATGACATTCCCGACAACAACGCTGTAATCAGCAAACTGCAGGGTGTCTTCCACGTTCCCAATCGTGAAGAGCTTTGCTATCAGTTGGGAAGCGAGGAAATCGCGCTCGGCGACTTTCTGATTAAAACCCTCAAAAAGCAGGCCGACGCACAACAATCGCGCAGTTTATTCAGCAAACTGCTTAATCTCAATCGCAAATCAGACTCCAAAGCCGTAGCAGAAACAGCCGAGAATGCACCAAAAGCAAAAATCAACACCAAGGAAACATATGAGCTGAACTACGACGAGAACAGCTCAAATTTCCGCATAGCCGAATGTTGTTGTCCTATACCCGGCGACGATGTTATGGGCTTTATCGACGACAACGGCGAAGTGGTCGTTCACGCCCTCACTTGCCCCAGAGCTCAGGTTTTGAAAGCGAGCTTCGGCTCACGCATACTGGCCACCAGATGGAAAACCGTCACGGCCAAATCGCTTGCACATGTCAGAATTGAAGGCATAGACCGCCACGGCATTCTGCAGGAGCTTATACACATGATATCCAGCCACATGGCCATAGACATCCGCAAACTCAATATCGAGGCCCACGACGAAGTGTTCGATTGCGACCTGTGGGTGCGCGTCGCCGACGCAGAGGCGGTCAATAGTCTGTGCTCCAAAGTTAAGACAATCAACGGTGTTCAGTCTGCATCACGAATACAGATTTAAATTATGAACAGACAGTTTTTAGGCAAATTAAGCAAACGCGGCATCGCTATGAGGCTTTTGATATGCCTCGCTGCTGCCGTCATAATCACATATTTTTATCCTCATCCCGAATCGAGCCACTATAACTACGAACTTAACCGTCCGTGGAACTACGCAAAACTGATTGCACCTTTCGACATTCCTATCCACGCCGACTCGGCTACTATCCTTGCCGCCCGTGATTCGCTCGACTCGAGTTTTGTGCCTGTCTATGAAATCAATCAGTTGATTATCGACTCTGTGATTGCCGAATTGCCCGTTATTCCGGGAACGAACTATCGCAACGAACTCGCAGCACGTCTGCGGAAGATTTATTCTGCCGGAGTTGTTGATGCCGTAACGCGCGACAAAATTCTCGACAAATCGCTGCCCAAGGTCAGAATTCTCGACAAAAACGTGCTCAGCGAGATGTCGACGGCTCATTTCACTTCGGCTCGCGACATCTACCTCCGCCTCGATTCCGTCATCTCTGATCCGGGTCTGCACCAATACTTCACATCGGCTAACCTGCCAAATCTACTAAGGCCTAATATCATCTATAACGACGCCGAAAGCAAACGACATTATAATTACGACTATCTCACACTGACGGCTGACCGCGGTGTGATACAGCAGGGACAGACCGTCATTGACAAAGGCGCTATTGTCACTTCGCAGGATTTCACAAACCTTCAGACCTATGAACGCATGCTCGAAGAAAGTGTCACTCGCGCTGGCAAAAGCGACATTTTGATGCTTCTCGGTCAGTTTGCCTACATTATAATGCTGCTGGGCATTCTCTTCTTTTACCTGCTCTTCTACAACCGTGAGCTGTACAACGATTTAAAATCATTCACATTCATCATACTCCTCATCACGGTATTCTTCCTGATTGCGTTGGCACTCAACACCTTCGTAAGTTCAGGCATATATATCGCTCCGTTAGCAATCGTTCCGGTGCTTGTCCTCGTCTTTTTCGACGGTCGCACAGCCCTGATGGTCTCGACGGTAGCCACTTTGGTCTGCGCCGCGATTACATCTTTCCCGCTCGAATTTATATTCCTTCAGTTCTGCGCGTCAGGCGCTGCGGTTTATTCGCTGCGCGAACTCAGCCAGCGCTCCCAGCTGCTCCGCACTGCCGGTTTCGTTGCATGCGCATACCTCCCGGCATATATCGCTTTGGAATTACTAATGAACGGTACATTCGAGGGCTTTTCATGGCACATGATTGCATATCTTATTGTTAATTCAGGTCTTACGCTTATGGCCTATGTGCTGATGTCGGCCGTCGAACGCATGTTCGGTTTCATTTCAGTCGTTACGCTTGTCGAACTCGCCGACACCAACAATCCGCTACTGCGCAAGCTAAACGATGAATGTCCGGGCACTTTCCAACATTCGCTGTCTGTCAGCAATCTCGCATCTGACGCGGCCAAGCGAATCGGCGCTAACGAACAACTCGTACGCGCGGGAGCGCTTTATCACGATGTCGGCAAGTTGAGCAATCCGGCGTTTTTTACCGAAAATCAGCATGGCGTCAACCCTCACGACACTCTTACGCCCGAACAGAGCGCAAAAATCGTACTCAACCATGTTACCGACGGACTTCGCCGCGCCGACCGCGCAGGGCTGCCTTCAGTCATAAAGAATTTCATCACGGAACATCACGGTCGAGGCAAAGCCAAATATTTCTATTACACCTACTGCAAGCAACATCCCGACGAAGATGTCGATCCCGCGCCATTTACCTATCCCGGACCTAACCCGCAGAGTCGCGAGACATCGGTTCTGATGATGGCCGACGCAGTAGAGGCGGCAAGCCGATCGCTTCGTGAACACACGCCGCAAGCAATAACCGAACTTGTCAATAAAATCATCGACGGACAGATTGCCGACGGCATGTTCGACGAATCGCCGATTGCTTTCCGCGATATTCCGCTGATAAAAGAAGCTTTCATAAAACGTCTGAAGACAATCTATCACTCACGGATTGTATACCCCGACGCGCCACAGAGCAAATGAAAAACAGACTCCGGTGGCATATAGCGATATTTGTGATGCTCGCAATCGTTGCGGCCACAGGACTCGCGTCTTGCAGCAGCAAAAAAAATACTGCCGCACGCCGTCAGTACACAGCCTTCATTACCCGCTATAACATCTATTACAACGGCGATACCCACTTCAAGGAAACACTCGCCGACATGGAGCAGAAATATGAGGACGACTATTCGTCACGCATGCTATTCATGCACCCTGTCGAAGCAAAAAACGACCCTCTCGCACCCCAGCCGTCAGGCGACTTCACGCGCTCGATTGAAAAAGCGCAGAAAGCCATACAGTTGCGTTCCATAAAACAGAGACCGGCCCGAAAACCCGGTCATAGCAACGACGCCGCATATAAGGCATGGATGAAGCGCGACGAATACAATCCTTTTCTCCACAATGCGTGGATGATGATGGGCCGCAGCCAGTATTTCAACGGCGACTTTCTCGGAGCTGCCTCTACGTTCTTCTATATTTCCCGTCATTTCACATGGCTGCCTGATATTGTTACCGAGGCAAAGCTATGGCAAGCGAGAAGTTATGTTTCGTTAGACTGGCTTTTCGAAGCGGAGATGATTTTGACTCGCATCAAACCCGAGACTCTTACCAACAAGTCTTTGCAGTCGCTTTTCGACTTCACGATGGCCGATTGGAAAATCAAAAGCGAAGACTTTGAGGCCGCAATACCATATTTGCTCGGTGCAATCAAGGGTGCAGACAGAGCCCAACGCACACGTTTATACTTCCTTTTGGGCCAGATTTACAGCCGGCTTGGACGTAAAACCGACGCTTACAAAGCTTACAAAAAAGCCGGTTCGTCCTCATCGGCAAGTTATCGGACAAAATTCAACGCCCGCATAAAACAAAGCGAAGTTTTTGACGGACAGGACATCACACCTGAAGTCAAAGCGCTTAAACGCATAACGCGCTACGACCGCAACAAAGACTATCTCGACCAGATTTATTATGCCATCGGCAATCTATATCTGTCTCGTGGCGACACCACAAATGCAATCGAAAACTACAAGCTCGCAGTCGAAAAAAGTCAACGTTCAGGTGTCGACAAAGCAATCGCACAGATTCAGCTCGGCGGACTCTACTTTGACAGCGGAAAATATGAACTTGCGCAGCCTTGCTATTCTGAAGCCGTAACGCAACTGCCCAAGAATTATCCCGACTATAACAACCTCGTTCGTCGAAGCGACGTGCTCGACGAACTCGCGCTATACTCTCAGAACGTCACTCTTCAGGATTCACTCCTCCGGCTGAGTCATATGGAGCCCGACCAACAACTCGCCATCATCAACAAGATTATCGAACGCCTCAAGAAAAAAGAGAAAGAAGAGGCTGAAAATGCCGCTCGCGAAGAATATCTCGCAGCTCGTCAGGCTGAAGGCAACGCATTCGGACAAAACGCAAAAGCCCCGAATTCGTTCAATATCAATTCCGACAACTCATGGTATTTCTATAATACTGCCACTCGCAACGCCGGTCGCACCGATTTCCAGAGACGCTGGGGCTCGCGCAAACTTGAAGATGATTGGCGCAGACGTAATAAATCGACCTTTAACCTCGACGAACTTTCGGGCGACTCTGACTCAGACGAAAACGATGAAGACCGCGACAACGAAAACAATGACGCCAAGACCAATGTCGATGAAGCTCGTGAAGCCGAACCGTCTAAAGTCGACGACCCCCACTATCCCGAATATTATTTGGCTCAGATTCCTAAAGACGACGTCGAACGCTCCATCGCCAACGATGTCATACAGGAAGGACTCTACAATATGGGCGTAATTCTGAAAGACAAACTTGAGGACTTCGGCGCTGCTGAAAACCAATTCGGCCGTCTGCTCAACGACTATCCCGACAACATCTACCGTCTCGACACATATTATAATTTATATCTTATGTATATGCGTCTTGGAGACACAGCTCGAGCCGAACAATACCGACAATTGATATTGTCAGACTTTGCCGACTCTAAATATGGTCAGGCTCTGAAAGATCCTAACTATATCGACAACCTGCGGCGCATGGATGCACTTCAGCAGGAACTCTACGACAAAGCTTACGACGATTACCTCAACAACCGTAACGATGCAGTCCATCAGGCTTACAAGCGGATGGAAAAGGATTTCCCGCTGAGCAAAATCATGCCTAAGTTCATGTTTATCGACGCGCTCGCTTATGTTACCGAGCGTCAGCCTGAAAAATTCGCCGAAGTGCTTCGTAAACTGCTTGAGCGCTACCCCGACACCGACATCACGCCGATTGCTGCTTCCTGGCTCAAAGGCATTCAGCAGGGCCGCAAGCTTCATTCGCCCGAAAACGGCAACATCCGCGGCATGATTTGGGATCTCAAACTCTCCGACAACGACAGCATAGTCTCTGATGCCCCGCTCGAATTTGACCTCAGCCCCGACAACTCACAGCTTCTGGTCATGGTTTTCGATGCTGCCGAAGTTCAGTCTCACGAATTGCTTTACGAAATTGCTCGACACAATTTTACCTCGTTTGTCGTAAAAGACTTTGACCTCGAACCTATGAATTTCGGGCGTCTCGGCATGATTGTCATT
>JAGAOW010000025.1 GCA_017889945.1 Muribaculaceae bacterium | reverse complement strand
CGCGACCGATGATGGCGTTGCGGGCCTTGACAATAGCCGTCGGCGTGATGCCGTGCTCCTCGTTGTAGGCCAGCTGAAGCGAACGGCGACGCTCGGTCTCGTCGATAGTCAGGCGCATCGAATCCGTGATTTTGTCGGCATACATTATCACTTCGCCGTTGAGATTGCGCGCCGCACGCCCAACGGTCTGCGTCAGCGAACGATGGCTGCGCAGGAAGCCCTCCTTGTCGGCATCGAGTATGGCCACGAGCGACACTTCGGGCAAATCGAGACCCTCTCTGAGCAGATTGACACCCACGAGCACGTCATAGACGCCCGCGCGCAGGTCGTCGAGTATCCTCACGCGGTCCATGGTGTCGACATCGCTGTGGATATAGGCTGTGCTGATGCCCAAGCGCGACAGATAGTCGTTGAGTTCTTCGGCCATGCGTTTGGTCAGAGTCGTGACCAATGTCCGTTCGCCGCGCTCTATCCTCAGATGAATCTCTTCCATAAGGTCGTCGATCTGATTGAGCGACGGTTTGACCTTGATGACGGGGTCGAGCAAACCGGTCGGACGTATGAGCTGTTCGACCACCACACCCTCGCTCTTCTGCAGTTCATAGTCGGCCGGAGTGGCACTGACATAGACCACCCGGGGAGTCAGTTGCTCGAATTCCTCGAATTTCAGCGGGCGGTTATCAAGCACCGCCGGAAGACGGAAGCCGTATTCGACAAGATTCATCTTGCGCGACAAATCGCCGCCGTACATCGCTCTGATTTGAGGTATAGTCACATGGCTCTCATCGATTATAGTCAGGAAATCCTTCGGGAAATAATCGAGCAGGCAGAAAGGCCTCATGCCGGGTTCGCGGCCGTCGAAATAGCGCGAATAGTTTTCGATGCCTGAGCAGTAGCCCACTTCTTTTATCATCTCGACGTCGTAGGTCACGCGCTCAAGAAGGCGCTTACCCTCGAGTTCACGCGCTTCGCGGGCGAAGAAATCGACCTGACGGCCGAGGTCGAACTGTATCTGGGCGATTGCCGAGGCCTGACGTGCCGGCGAGGTCACAAACAGATTGGCCGGGTAGATGCGGAACACATCGTGACTGCCCAAGGCGATGTTCTCGTCAGTGCGCATCGTCTCAATCGACTCTATCTCGTCGCCCCAGAACACAACCCTCACGACTATGTCCTCATAGGCAAGACGGATGTCGATAGTGTCGCCCTTGACCCTGAACGTGCCGCGCTGAAAATCGACCTCGTTGCGGGCATACAGCGCCGCGACGAGCTGACGCAGAAATGCATTGCGCGTAATCTTCTGGCCGACTTTTATTTCGACCACATTGGTCTGGAAATCCTCAGGATTGCCCATGCCGTAAAGACACGAAACCGACGACACAACAACCACGTCGCGACGCCCCGAAAGCAAAGCCGAGGTCGTTGCGAGTCGCAGACGGTCGATTTCGTCGTTTATCATCAGGTCCTTCTCTATATATTTATCGACCGACGGTATATAAGCCTCCGGCTGATAATAGTCGTAGTAAGACACAAAATATTCGACCGCGTTGTCAGGGAAAAATTGCTTGAACTCGCCGTAAAGCTGGGCTGCAAGCGTCTTGTTGTGGCTCAATATCAGCGTCGGCTTCTTGACCTCGTTGATAAGGTTGGCCATCGTGAAGGTCTTGCCCGAGCCGGTCACACCGAGCAGCGTCTGCGCCGGCAAACCGTCTCTGACCCCTTCGACAAGCTGCGCTATGGCTTGTGGCTGGTCGCCTGTCGGTTTATATTGCGAACTAAGTTTGAAGTCCATCCTGAATTCTGTTTTATGAACTACAAAAATACGAATAATTGTTGTATATTCGCGTTACATTAATTATTAAACGAACAAATTATGATGAACATAGGCGATAAAGTTCCCGACATTCTGGGTCTCGACGAAAACGGCAAGGAAATCAAGCGCAGCGACTTCCCCGGCAAGACCATAGCTCTTTATTTCTATCCCAAAGACCTCACATCGGGCTGCACGGCCCAGGCTTGCAACTTGCGCGACAATTATCACACCCTGCTCGACGCCGGCTATCAGGTCATCGGCGTAAGCGTTGACCCGCAGGCATCTCACAAAAAATTCATTGAGAAAAACTCCCTCCCCTTCCCGCTGATTGCCGACACAGACCACAAATTAGTGGAACTCTTCGGCGTATGGGGCGAAAAATCGATGTACGGACGCAAATATATGGGCACATTCCGCACCACTTTCATCATTAGCCCCGAAGGCATTGTCCAACGCATCATCGGACCAAAGCAAGTCAAGACAAAAGACCACGCCGCACAGATTTTAGGCTGACGGCAAGCTTAGACCCTGTTCCCCAATATTTGTTAACGCCGGGGTCGCATATCTCTGAGTGGTTTTTGACTTGTGATGAAGGAGCGTAGCAGTAGCTACGTGACTGAAGAACAAGGCAAAAAGCGCCGGAGAGATGCGATGCAAAGTAAATTTTATGCGTCAGCCCACAATTAATCACGCCCAAATTCAGTTATATGATTTTAAACATTTGTAGCTCATTGGTATAGATTGGGATATACTACAGATTTAACACATAGACAACGCAATTATATTTTTGAAAATTTTCCGGAAATATTCAAAACAAAGTCAAAGTCTGACATATTTGAGATTCTTAATGCCTTGTTTTTCCTTATTAATACAGGGTGTCAATGGAAACTTCTTCCAAATGATTTTCCCAAATGGCGTACTGTATATGAATTTTATCGCAAATGGATTTCAATAGGATTTTTTGACCGGTTGACTCGCGAACAGTACCTATACGCCGCAAAGGAGTTGCAATGGTGGCGTGTGCGATGTTTATGTTGCGGTTCGTCTGATTCAGCACCTTCTCCAATTCATCACAAGCATTTGTTTTCTCAGTTGTCCGTGGCACAAGTTACCATCGCCCCGGCGTTAACAAATATTGGGGAGCAGGGTCTTAGCCGTTTACAGAAATTTTTCTGTATTTTACAGCCTAATCATTTGCAGATTAGACAAAGTTTATTAATTTTGTCGTGGTTTTGCGACAGATATTTTTCTGTCGCCGTTTACATGTGATTTATAAACTTAAATCTCACTATAGCACAATCACTTATCATAAAGTTATGGCAGAAAATAAAGAAAAACTGTTCGACCAATTTCCCGGCATAAGCTACGACGAATGGCGTGCCAAGGTCGAAACCGACCTCAAAGGGGCGGATTTCAACAAGAAATTGGTGTGGAGAACAAACGAAGGCTTCAATGTTCAGCCTATCTACAGAGCTGAAGACATTGCCGCCCTTAAAACAACCGACTCTCTTCCCGGCGAATATCCTTTTGTCCGCGGAACTCGCACTGACAACGAGTGGCTCACTCGTCAGGAAATCATCGCCGATGATTCCAAAGAAGCTAACAAAATCGCGCTTGAAGTTCTCGGCAAAGGCGTTAACTCTTTAGGCTTCAAAGTCAAAGAAGCCGACGACGCTACTGTTGCCGCTCTTCTCAACGGCATCGACCTTGCTGCTGTCGAAATCAACTTCAACTGCTGCGCTTGCAAGGCTATCGACCTTGCTGCCGCTCTTGTCAAATATCTCAAGAACAACAACGCCGAGAAAACCTTCCACGGTTCGATCGACTTCAACCCCCTCCGTCCGGCTCTGCGCCACGGTGCTGCAGTTTCAGAAGAAATCGCCGCTAAGGCAAAAACTCTTATCGAGACTGTCAGCGAAGTTCCCGCTCTCCGCGTTCTCGCTGTCGACAGCGTTACTCTCTGCGACGGCGGCGCATACATCTTCCAGGAACTCGGCTATGCTCTCGCATGGGGCGCACAGTGGATGACAGCGCTGACCGACGCAGGTCTCAGCGCCGACGAAGTTGCTTCGCGCATCAAATTCAACATGGGCATCTCGTCAAACTACTTCATGGAACTCGCCAAGTTCCGCGCAGCCCGCATGCTCTGGGCTCAGATTGTCGAGCAATACAAGCCCGCTTCTGTCGAAGCAGCAAAGATGCACGTCCACGCTTCTACTTCAAAATTCAACCAGACCATCTACGACGCCCATGTCAACCTGCTCCGCAGCCAGACAGAGGCCATGTCGGCAGCCCTCGCCGGTGTCGACTCAATCACTGTAGTGCCCTTCGACACTCCCTACAAGACTCCCGACGCATTCTCTGAACGCATCGCCCGCAACCAGCAGCTCCTTCTTAAAGAAGAGAGCCACCTCGACAAAGTCGTTGACCCCGCAGGCGGCAGCTACTATATCGAGACCCTCACAGTCTCTATCGCCGGAGAAGCTTGGAAGCTCTTCCTCGAAGTTATCGAAAAAGGCGGTTTCTTTGCCGCAGTTGCAGCAGGCGACATTCAGAAAGCCGTCAACGAATCCTGCACCAAACGTCACACCGACGTTGCCCGTCGCAAAGAAATCCTTCTCGGCACAAACCAGTATCCCAACATCAACGAAAAAGCCGCTGACAAAATCGAAGCTAAAGCTTGCTGCTGCTCTTGTGGCGGCAACAAGGAACAGGGCGAAAACGCACTGCTGATGAAACGCGCCGCTACCGACTTCGAAGACCTCCGTCTTGCAACCGAAGCCGCAGCCAACCGTCCCAAAGTATTCATGCTCACGATCGGCAACCTCGCCATGCGTCTCGCTCGCGCACAGTTCTCGACCAACTTCTTCGGCTGTGCAGGCTATGAGATTATCGACAACCTCGGTTTCGACACAGTTCAGGCCGGCGTCGATGCTGCTCTTGAAAAAGGCGCGGATGTCATCGTCCTCTGCTCGAGCGACGACGAATATGCAACTCTCGCTCCCGAGGCTTACAAATACCTCGACGGACGCGCCGAGTTTGTTGTCGCAGGCGCCCCCGCTTGCTCCGACGACCTCAAGGCTATCGGCATCAACCAGTTCATCCACGTTCGCTGCAACGTCCTTGACACTCTCAAAGAATTCAACGCCAAACTTCTCAAATAATCACATCAGACTATGAGACCAGATTTTAAAACCATAGATATCACTAAAGACGCATTCGGTGCTAAACATGCGCCTGTTGCAGGTGGAGAAGATTGGCTCACACCCGAACTTATCCCCGTCAAACCGATATATACTAAAGAAGACCTCGAAGGCCTCGAACACCTCAACTACGTTTCAGGTATTCCCCCCTTCCTTCGTGGCCCATACAGCGCGATGTATCCCCTGCGTCCCTGGACTATCCGCCAGTACGCCGGCTTCTCTACCGCTGCCGAGTCTAACGCATTCTACCGCCGCAACCTCGCTTCCGGTCAGAAAGGTCTTTCTGTAGCTTTCGACCTTGCCACACACCGCGGTTACGACGCTGACCACGAACGTGTTGTCGGCGACGTCGGCAAAGCGGGCGTATCGATTTGCTCTATCGAAGACATGAAAGTCCTCTTCGACGGCATTCCCCTCAACAAGATGTCAGTCTCGATGACTATGAACGGTGCCGTCCTTCCTGTCCTCGCTTTCTACATCAACGCCGGACTCGAACAGGGTGCAAAACTCGAAGAAATGGCCGGTACAATCCAGAACGACATCCTCAAGGAATTCATGGTGCGCAACACATATATATATCCGCCTGAATTCTCAATGCGAATCATCGCCGACATTTTCGAATACACCTCGCAGAACATGCCCAAGTTCAACTCCATCTCTATCTCCGGCTACCACATGCAGGAAGCCGGCGCTACATGCGACATCGAACTTGCTTACACCCTCGCCGACGGTCTCGAATACCTCAGAGCCGGTGTCAACGCAGGCATGGACATCGACTCATTCGCTCCGCGTCTGTCATTCTTCTGGGCTATCGGCATGAACTTCTTCATGGAGATTGCCAAGATGCGTGCTGCCCGTATGCTGTGGGCAAAGATTGTCAAGCAATTCAACCCCAAGAACCCCAAATCGCTTGCGCTCCGCACCCACTCACAGACCTCGGGCTGGTCGCTTACCGAGCAAGACCCCTTCAACAACGTAGGTCGTACATGTATCGAAGCCATGGGCGCAGCTCTCGGCCACACCCAGTCGCTCCACACCAACGCCCTCGACGAAGCAATCGCTCTGCCGACCGACTTCTCTGCCCGCATCGCCCGTAACACTCAGATTTACATCCAGGAAGAGACCATGATTACCAAGCAGGTCGACCCGTGGGCAGGCTCTTACTACGTTGAGGCTCTGACCAACGAAATCGCACACCGCGCATGGGAACACATCCAGGAAATCGAGAAACTCGGCGGCATGGCAAAGGCTATCGAAACAGGTCTTCCCAAACTTCGCATCGAAGAAGCTGCCGCACGCACTCAGGCGCGTATCGACTCGGGCCGGCAGACCATCGTCGGCATCAACAAATATCGTCTCGACCACGAAGACCCCATCGATATTCTCGAAATCGACAACACCGAAGTCCGTAAAGAGCAAATCGAACGTCTCAACGAAGTCAAGGCAAACCGCGACGAAGCCAAAGTCAAAGAAGCTCTCGAAGCTATTACCGAATGTGTCCGCACCAAGAAAGGCAACCTCCTCGACCTTGCTGTCAAGGCTGCAGGCCTCCGTGCCACACTCGGCGAGATTTCCGACGCTTGCGAAGAAGTTGTCGGCCGTTACAAAGCAATAATCAGAACAATTTCAGGCGTGTATTCAAGCGAAACTAAAT
>JAGAOW010000024.1 GCA_017889945.1 Muribaculaceae bacterium | reverse complement strand
TAGCCCTTGTCGGCCGACATAGAGTACAGCGACACTATGGCTGGGTCGAGCGTCAGCCATGCCACACAGGCCACCAATACAAGCTCGAGCAAGAGCCAGAAATACGTGCGTCGGTGCGACCGCAGGTTTTGAAATATCATCTTAAACATAATCGTCAACGTTTCTGGTTAATAGATTTCACGATTTGTCCGCGAAGGCTCAGCCGTATAGGCAGATAGGCCGAGAGCATATTGAGCAATAGGCAGATTAGCAGCAACAGCAGGAACAGCGAGGGTGCGAACAGCATCTCTGACGTCAGTTCTACGGGAATATCGCTTACCGACTCCAGATACCACGAGTTGATAAACAAGTTGAGTATCCACTGACGGCCAATGGTAACCACGAGCCATGCCACTACCAGGCCCAGGATGCCGCCGACAATGGTGAGGACAAGGTTTTCGAACAAGATTTGCGAGGTAATGCTGTCCTTCGTTGCCCCAAAGCTGCGTCGCACGGCTACCTCGGCAACGCGGCGGTCCATCTGGCCGCTAATCATGCCGCCGATATTGATGGCCGGGATGATAAGCAGTACCAGAAGCACCAGTATTGCCGGACGGAGGAGGGCCGACATGCCGCTGTCGTCGTCATCCGAGAGCAAAGCCTTCGATATATGTGTTTGCAAGCCATAGGTCATCGTACAGTTCAATGTATCGCCGGCGGTGACTCTATTGATTTTCTCGTTGAGTTCTTCTTCGAAGGCTTCGCGCTGGGCCTTGTCCTTAAATATTAGCGTACCTTTCATTCCACCCATCTAGTGCCCAAATGGCACATCGTTCATACCGTAGCCTTGGCTGCCTTTGAGTGTCAGCGGTAAGAAGACTTGTGCGTATGAATCGAAGCAGATAGTCGACCCCTCGCGCACAACTCCCACAATCTTGGTCGGGGCAAAGTCGATGGGTAGTTCCTTGCCAACGGCTACTGCCGGGTCGCCATATAGTTTCTTTGCAAGTTTGTCGCTTACTACCGCCCTGCGCAGTCCCGAGTCGTAGTCGGCCTGGTCGAAGGGTTTGCCGGCCACGAACTCGTAGGCGTACGCCTTGAAAAACGCCGGGTCGGTGTATTTGGCACTTGTCTGGAAATAATCGCCGCCGACGGGCTGTATGTCGGCAGTTCTCGTCATGTCGGAGAGGGTGTATGCCTCGCAATTCTCCGATTTTTCCAAAAAGTCTTCTACAAAAGCCTTGCCGATGCCGCTGCCAAAGCCATGGTCGCCCCAAAAGACCCTTACCTGATTTAGATACGACGTGTTGGCACGCTTGTATTCGGGATATATCGGAGCAATATGCACGTAGAATATCAGGGCAGTAACCATGGTAAAGGCCACCGCGAAGGCCACGCCGCCGATATAGAGCGCGGTATAGGCCGGTGCCGACTTCGCGTCTATCCACACTTGCTTTAATGATGTGCGTAATTGCATGGTTTATTTTATTTAAATTACGCAAGTCTATGACTTGCAAATTGTTAATAGTTTATCGTTTAGTGGTTAGCCTTAGTTCGCTAATTGTGATTACTGATAATATTGTTATTTGCATTTATCAAACCATAATCTATGACCAAGAGACTACTAACAGTGAGCAAGTTGCATACTTGCGAAACTTGAATTATTTGACTTTTAGGTTTGATGAGTTGGCGAATTTCTTCATATCACTAATCACGACCTTGTCGCCGGGTTTGAGACCCTCGCGCACCTCTACATACTCGTAGTTGCTCTCGCCGAGGCGCACGTTGCGCTTCACAAGCTCGTCGTCGCTGTCGAAGACAAACAGCTCGTAGACACCCGGGCCTGTGTAGTACGACCCGTTTTTTAGCCTCAAGGCATCTTCGACCACGTCGCAGAGTATATATACGTCGGTCTTGAGGCCCGAGCGGAGGCGCGAATTGGCATTGTCGTCGAGGCGGACAGAGAACGAGATTACGCCGTTGCGCGACAGGGGCGTCACGTTGCTCACCATGCCGGGCATACGTTCGCGGCCGAGCTTGACCACGGCCTTCGACCCAACGCGCACCTTGTCGCCGAAGGCATCGGCGATTTCGCCGTCGACCTTGAAGTGCGACAGGTCGGAGATGATGGCTATGCGCTCGCCCTCGCTCACTTTCTGGCCGATTTGGTCGTTGACGTATGTCAGCGTGGCCTTGCGAGGGGCGCGTATTCGCGCATCGTCGAGGGTGCGCCGCAGTTCGCCAAGGTTCTTGCTGGCGATGTTGATGTCGAGGTTTTTCACACTCAGCCCGGCATCGGTCACCTTGCGCTCGTTGGCATACTGCTGGCGTAACTGCTCAAGCTCGAGTCGCCCGGTGTTATAGGCCAGTTCGGCCTGCCTCACGCGGTCGCCGGTGCCCGAACCGAGACTGTCGAGATAGCGTTCGTTGCGCAGCTCTACCTCGAGGCGGTTGACGGCCATCTCCTTGACCTTGACCTGCATGGCCAGGTCGCTCATGCGCGTGGAGTTGTTGACGCGCTGCTGCTCGAGCTCGTAGCGTTTCATCTCGATTTGGTCTTTGAGCTTGTTGAGCTCGGTCTCGGTGCTCTGCAGGTCGAGGCGCAGCAGGGGCGTGCCGGCCTCTACGCTGTCGCCGGCCTTGCAGTAGACCTCGACTATGCGCGTGTTGATGGGCGAGTTGATGATTTCCTCGAAGGCCGGCACCACGCTGCCCGAGCCGGTGACCGACGTCTCGATGACGCCCGTATCGACGGTGGCGACCAACAGGTCGGCGCGCTTGACGCTCTGGCGCATCAACAGCAAGAGCGCGGCCACAACGACCACGAGTGCCACAAGGCCAATCAGGTAAGGCATCAGGCGCTTGCGCCGGATTGAGTTGCGTTCTGATTTTGATAATTCTCTATCCATTTATTATATAGTTAAATTTCGCAAGCTCACTTAGTTTAGGGGTTAAAGGTTAAGGGTTAATGAGCTGTCGTTTTTTTATTTCAGCAAATATTTTAGCCGTTAATCTCGTTAAACTTTAGCCTTCAACTTTTCGCTTAGCAAAGATGATAAAATCCTAACATTAATCGTGCCAAACTTGTAAGCCGCTAAAAATCAGTGATTGGCAATTTTGACAACTGTCCGAAATCGGACAATAATGTCCGCCGTCCGCCCCGTGGCGTACGGTTTTAGTTATACCATAACGACTATGTATAAAGCAACAGCCGACTTCAGGCGTGAAAAATTCACGCCAAGACTTGACGGGCATTTATTTTATTATTATCTTTGCGACTAAATTAAATGACTAATATAATATGCTTTATAGGCTAATCGTCGGAAATTTTAGCTCCTTTGCCGAACAAGTCCAATTCGACATGTTTCCCAACCTTAAAAGAGAGAATTTCACTCATCATGTATATAATGACGAGGAAAAAATCCCCGTCTTGAAAACGTGTGCATTATATGGAGCCAACGGCTCTGGTAAATCCAACTTTATCAGTGCTTTAAAATTTATAAAAAGTTTTGCAACCGAATTCAACCTCGGCTCAGACCCGGAATCGATAATATCCTTTTTTAAGAGCAGTAGATTCAAACTCCCCGTTCAGGAAGGCAGCCCTATGAGCTTTTTGATTGAGTTCGGGAATGAGGCTGCAACATATATCTATACCTTCGAAATAAATGAAACAGGGATTATAGACGAAACCCTATATCTTTCTGGATTAGGAAAGGCTGAAAGTATCCCGCTGCTTTCAAGACAGTTATCCACGATAACATTTAGCAATAAAATAGCTACCAAAGAGATAATCGATATTATCGAGCGACAACTAAAGGCAAATCCCTCGTTATCAGCTTTATCTATCATCGGAAAGCTGCGACTAATTGATAATCATTATATCAACGATGCTTTCGTATGGCTTGATACGCAATTAGAAATCATTGAAGTCAGCCATCAGATACCATGGCTTATCGAGCAGTTAAATCATCAGCCCGACGTTATGGCTTTTGTCAAAAACGTTTTTTCTAATATCGGGCTTGGTATTAAAGATTTGTCGATTAGAAACGAATCTTTCGAAGAATGGTTGACCCATGCCGATGCCGAGGATAAACGGGCAATTACAAAATTCCTGGAATCTTCGCCCAAGATTGCCGAAAATAGAAGCTTTGCCAAAATGAACCGGCAATTTCCGTTGTTTACTATAACTGAAGAAGACGGGATGCGTACCGTCAAAGAATTGCTCTTCTATCAATTCGGGAAAAATGGCTACGTCGGGGCTATGGAATGTGAGGCTCAGTCGAGCGGCACACTCCGATTGCTAACCTTGGTCCCGGCGATTTACTATGCTATATTCAACAAAAAGACAGTCGTCATAGACGAAATTGACAATTCTATCCATCCCGTACTTATCAAGGAATTAATCAAATATTTCAGCGAGTCAGATTCAAATGGCCAGTTGATTTTCACGACCCACGAAACAGCCTTGCTTAATCAGCAGGAATTGTTACGTCCCGACGAAGTATGGATGATTGAAAAAGTTTCGGGAGTGTCGCGCATGTACTCCCTAAATGACTTTAAGATTCACAAGACTTTGTCACTCGAAAACGGCTATCTCGATGGGCGCTTTGGGGCAATACCATTCTTAGGAACTATCGACATTCTGGAGAATGAAAATAAATAATCTGAAATACACAAAGGACGAGCCTTCCGAGAACATCTTGGAAAGCTCGACGGATGCTGTATCATATAGTGGAGAAGCATCGCCTATTTCAGGATTAGGAGCCGAGGGGTCGCACTACTCCAAAGGCTCTCCGGTTCTTGATACCCGTATCATTTTTATTCTTTCAGGAGGCTCAAAGAGAGAAAAAGACTATTTCAGACCTATCCATAACAACCCGGCTATCAGGACTATCAAGATTGCATTTAGGTCGAAAAAGGGACAAGGATTAAAACCGTACGAATTAAAATCTCTCGCCGAGGAATTTATCAATAATAAAAGATTTGTTACCGAAGACCGGAAGTCATTCCATATCGAAGACGACGACGAGTTATATCTAATTCAAGATGTTGATGAATTTGGCGACGAGATAAAGCGATATATTATAGAACAAAATAGCAATAGTCGCATTCGATGGATTATAAGTAATCCGGCCTTTGAAATATGGCTTTTTTACCATTACTTCGACAGCCCCGAAATGCTCGGGGACTGTATTACAATGTCGGAACGCGACAGGAGTAACTGGCTTAAAGAACATCTCAACAAACTAATCGCGGGTGGCGTCAAGACAACCGCTGCCTTCTATTCCTCTGAAATTGCTATTAATAACAGTAAGAACCGCTATGCGGAAGAAGATGGGATGCCCGCTTTGTTTTCGACCCAGATGCACATCGTAGCCGAAATTGCCCTGAAGATAATGGGCGAAGAATTTTCAATCATAAAGCAGCACCGCGAAAGTGAAATAGCTTTCTATAAAAGTCTTCGTTAATCAGTCTGGAAATCACCGTTTGCGCAGATTGAGTTTTTTTCGTATATTTGCGGTTTGAAAAAGAAAAAGACGATTTAGCGATGAAAAGAACTAAGATAAGCGAGATTTTCGACCCGGCCCTCATCGGCACTGAGGTCGACGTGAAAGGCTGGGTACGCACCCG
>JAGAOW010000023.1 GCA_017889945.1 Muribaculaceae bacterium | reverse complement strand
TATGTCGCCGATGGCATATACGTCCTGAAGCCCTTCGACGCGGTTGCAGGCATCGACTTTCAGACGGCCTCCGCCGACGGTAGTCGGAGCGTTGTCGCTGAAGGTAAGCGGCTCGGCTGTGACTCCGGCGGTCCATATCATCGAGCCGGCGAGGAGTGTGTCGCCGTCGGTGAAAGTGATTGTGCCGTCGTCGGCATATGATTTCATTGTTTTGCCGAGTTTCACTTCAACCATGAGCTTGTTGAGGTCGCGCAAGGCGTTGGCCGACGATTTTTCGCTCATGGTGCGCAGCAGCCGGTCAGAACCTTCGAAAAGGATGACACGGACGTCGGCGGGGTTGATCGACGGATATTCGCGCGGGATGATATAGCGTTTGAATTCGCCAAGTGCGCCGGCGATTTCTACTCCTGTCGGACCGCCTCCGACAACGGCAAATGTCAGTCGCTTGCGGCGCAATGCCGGGTCTGTCTCGACTGATGCGAGTTCGAGGTTGATGAGGATTTCGTTGCGGCAGCGGATGGCCTCGGCTGTCGATTTGAGTGTGAAGACACGGTCGCGAAGACCTTCGATGCCGAAGAAGTTGTTGGTCGTGCCGGCGGCGATTACCAATATGTCGTAGCCGATGGTTTCATACTGCGTCGTGACGGTGTGCGCCGCAGGGTCGATGGAGCTGACGTCGCCGAGACGGAAGCGGCAGCCGTGGATTTTGTGTCCGCGGAATTCGCGCCTTAGCGGAAAAGATATGCTCGACGGTTCGAGACCGCCTGAAGCGACCTGATAGAATAGGGGAGGAAAGCTGTGGTAGTTGTTTCGGTCGATGACAGTGACATCGAATTTCTTCTTGTCAATTTTCTTGCAGAACGATAGTCCGCCGAAGCCGGCGCCGATAACCACTATATGTTTTCGCTTTTCCATAAATCATATTTTGGTTTTATAACGCGGCTCTCCGACCAAGTGTTCAGAAAGATTTAGTTTAACTTCTGTTGTTGGACGGACTTTAAAAATAGCACGGCGGCGTGCCTGAAGAGCGCGCCGCCGTGGAGTTGTGTTCAGTGTATTTTGGTATGGATTTATTCTTTACCCGTTTCAATCTTGCGCAGCGACATCAGCTCTTTGCCGGTCTGGTCGAGGAGCATGACCCGACCTTCGCTGCCCTGAATAGCAGAGGCTGTCTCTTCGAGGGCAAGGAGTATGGCGGCCTCCTGTTCCATGTCGGGACACATCATGCGCGTTGAGCCGAGGTGGCTGAAGTCGATGGCGTTGGATTTGTCGGGATTGATATAGAGCTCGCCGTTGAAGAAGTTGCATCCGGTGTTGCCGTGAACTTTTAGTTCTCTGATGTCGATGAAGAGGTTGGCCTCTTCGTTGGTAACTGCCTTGCCGTCGACGGAGACGATCTGCCAGTTGCCGTTGAGGAATTCCATGTTGTGTTTGTTGGCTGACATCACTTCTGTGCCTTTTTGGTTATAAAGTTTGAGTATGCTTTCCTGGCCGATGCGTTCGATTTTGGCGGTCAGCGGTTCTGCGCCTGAAAGTGCGGCGGCGATGGCGGGAGCGTAGGCAATGTCTCCGCAGTATTTCATTGTCGAGATTACGTTGCCGAATGTCACTTTGCCATCGGGCGCAGCCGTGTAGCTGCCGTTGATTATGTTGCATCCGTCAGATGCGTAGAAGCGGCCGGCCGCTTTGTCGAAGGTCACATAAGGGCGGTCGTCGGTGGCTGTGACCTGAGTGCCGGCAGCCGAGACGATGTTCCATTCGCCGGCGATGAGGTCGGCAATCCGGCTGTTGTCGGTTTTGCTGACTTCTTTGTCGCGGTTTTTGGCGACGTTTTCGGTTTTGTCTTTTTTGATGGCTTGTGAGCCGCTTACGGTGTTGCCTTTAGGAGCGAGTGCCGAGCATGAACCTAATAAAATGGCTGCAGAAATTGCCGCAAATATGGTTGAATGTTTCATACGGAGTTGGTTATGGCTGAGTTGCCGTTGGTTAGACGTATTGTTTTAAATCTGTATCAATAACGCTTTGTCGTGGCACTTTGTTGAAATGACAGGCTTGGAAGATGAGGATTGAATGTCATTGTCAAGAAACACAAAGCGGCGCGTCAATCTTGACGCACCGCTTTGAAATCGTTAAGCGAGCGCTGCGGCTTACTTGCGGATGCCGAGCTCTTTTTGAGCGATGATTGCGCGGTAGCGGTTGATGTCTTTCTTGACGAGGTAGTCAAGGAGGCGACGACGTTTGCCGACAAGCATCTTAAGAGCGCGCTCAGTTGTATGATCTTTGTGATTTGACTTCAGGTGCTGAGTCAAATGAGCGATACGGACCGAGAATAATGCAATCTGCGCTTCAGGTGAGCCAGTGTCAGTCTTGCCCTTACCGTACTTCTCGAAGATCTGTAC
>JAGAOW010000022.1 GCA_017889945.1 Muribaculaceae bacterium | reverse complement strand
GGAGGTCGGCCTCGACACCTACCACCACACCATGTTCGAGATGCTTGGCAACTGGTCGTTTGGCGACTATTTCAAGAAAGAAGCCATCGACTGGGCCTGGGAATTCCTTGTAGATGTGCTGGGCCTCAACCCCGAGCATCTCTATGCCACTGTGTTTATGGGAGCTGCCGACGAAGGTCTCAGCCGCGACGACGAAGCCGCCGCCATCTGGGAACGTCATCTGCCTGCCGACCATATCATCAACGGCAATAAGCACGACAACTTCTGGGAAATGGGCGACACAGGTCCTTGCGGCCCTTGCTCTGAAATTCATATCGACCTGCGTTCCGATGCCGAGCGCGCTGAGGTCAGCGGTGCTTCGCTTGTCAACAAAGACCATCCGCAGGTAATCGAAATATGGAATCTCGTGTTCATGCAGTATAACCGCAAGGCCGACGGCTCGCTTGAGCCGCTTCCAGCCAAGGTTATCGACACCGGCATGGGCTTCGAGCGTCTTTGCATGGCTTTGCAAGGCAAACGCTCCAACTACGACACCGACGTGTTTACTCCGCTGATTGACAAGATTTCACAGCTCTCGGGCAAGAAATATGGCGACGACCGCAAAGTCGACATCGCTATGCGTGTCATTGCCGACCATGTCCGCACAATCTCTTTCTCAATCGCCGATTCTCAGCTCCCAGGCAATGCCAAGGCCGGCTATGTCATCCGCCGCATCCTTCGTCGCGCCGTGCGTTATGCCTATACCTTCCTCGGCCAGCGCAACGCCTTCATGTACCGCCTTGTCGACACCCTCATCGAAAGCATGGGCGAAGCTTATACCGAACTTGTCTCGCAGCGCGACCTGATTATGAAAGTCATCAAGGAAGAGGAGGACGCTTTCCTGCGCACACTCGAAAACGGCATCAAGATGCTCGACGACGCCATGGCTTCGGCCCGCAAAAGCGGTTCGACAAGCATTTCCGGCAAACAGGCATTCACGCTCTACGACACATATGGTTTCCCCCTCGACCTTACGCTCCTCATCCTCAAAGAAAACGGCATGACTCTCGATCAGGCCGAATTCGACGCAGAGATGGAAGCGCAGAAACAGCGCGCACGCAATGCGGCTGCGGTCGAAGCCACTGACTGGGTGGCTGTCAACGAGGGCGAACAGCAGTTTGTAGGCTACGACGAAGTGTCGGCCGAAACCGAAATCCTCCGCTATCGCCACGTTAAGCAGAAAAATCGCGAATACTATCAGATCATGCTCCGCGAGACTCCCTTCTATGCCGAGATGGGCGGTCAGGTCGGCGACAAAGGCACTCTGACCGACCTCGCGACAGGCGAGACTGTCGAAGTTTTTGACACCAAGCGTGAAAACGGCGTCGGCGTACATCTGACCAAGAAACTTCCGTCAAATCCTGCTGCACGTTTCCGTGCATCGATTGACGTCGAAGCCCGCATGGCGACATCGCGCAACCACAGTGCTACCCACCTCCTCCACGAAGCTCTTCGCGAAGTGCTCGGCACACACGTCGAGCAGCGCGGCTCGTTTGTCTCTCCCGACGTTTTGCGCTTTGACTTCTCTCACTTCCAGAAACTTACTCCTGAAGAAATCTCTAAAGTCGAACATATCGTCAACCGTCGCATTCGCGAAGCCATCGCCCGCGACGAACACCGCAATTTGCCTATCGAAAAGGCACGTCAGATGGGCGCTATGGCGCTCTTCGGAGAGAAATACGGCGACGAGGTACGCGTAATCCGTTACGGTGATTCAGTCGAACTCTGTGGTGGTACACACGTCGAAAACACCGGCAATATCGGCATGCTCCGCATCGTTTCCGAGAGCAGTATCGCGGCAGGTATCCGCCGTATTGAAGCCATTACCGGCGAAAATGTCGAAAAAGCCATCGACGAAATGGCATCTACTCTGCGCGACATTGCCGCAATGTTCAACAATGCGCCTGATGTTGTTGCAGCTCTGCGCCGTTCGATTGAAGAAAATGCCGAACTCCGCCGTCAGGCTGAGGAATATTTCCAGGAACGCGTCAACAACCTCACTTCGCAGCTGATGGAGAAAGCCGTGTTCGAAAACGGAGTCCGAATCGTGACACTCAAAGGCGTCCGTCTTCCCGACCTCGTCAAGAATGTTGCCTTTGCCGTGCGTGCGCGTGCAGCCGAACCGACAGCCTTTATTGCCGCTACGGTCGATGCTGCCGGCAAACCGCTGCTTACCGTGATGCTGACCGACGGCCTTGTCAAAGACGGCAAAAATGCTTCTGCCATAGTCCGCGAGGCTGCCAAAGCCATCAAAGGCGGTGGCGGTGGTCAGCCCGGCTTCGCTCAGGCAGGTGGCAAAGATGGCGAAGGCATCGAAATCGCCTTCTCCAAGATGCTCGATTTGCTGAAGTGACTCTGTCGCCGGCATGAACAATCGACGCGGCAATAGTGTTCTTATGGTGTCTCTCCGATTAGAGGCATAACACTATTGCCAACTCAAAATTTACAAATTATGAAAGAAAATCATGAGCATTGCCATGGCCGGCACAAACACTTCTTTATCAACCTCGCTTTCCATGTCCTGACCCTTACAGCCGCTCTCGTCACACTCCACGAAGTCGACCGGGCCAAACACAAAATCAAACATCTCGAACATCGCAAGTGATACACTCGAACATCGCAAGTGATACATTAAAAATATTCCGGGCCGCTCCCACACAACGAGCGGCCCGAATTTTTTTAAAGAAGATTCCAAATCGAAGTGCAAAACCTTGATTTAATCACTCACTTTTTGCATTGTTCTATGGAAATGTTTAATTTTGCACCTTGATTCATAGAGTCAAATTTTTGTTAAACACAGAAATGAATATAATTAGAGAAATCGAGCAGTTGCGCTGTCAGGTTGCTGCTGCAAAAACAGCCGGTAAGGCCGTCGGTCTTGTTCCTACTATGGGCGCTCTGCATGCCGGCCATATATCTTTGATTGACCGTGCCCGCAAAGAATGCGGGTTTGTCGTTGTCAGCGACTTTGTCAACCCCACGCAATTCAACAACCCTGAAGACCTTCGGACATATCCGCGCACCGAAGCCGCCGACTGCGAAAAGATGTCGCAGTCAGGTGTCGACGTGGCCTTTATTCCTTCGGTCGAAGAAGTTTATCCCGAACCCGATACTCGCGTGTTCGACCTCGGGCCGGTGGCCGAAGTGATGGAAGGCGCTATGCGTCCGGGCCATTTCAACGGCGTGGCTCAGATCGTCAGCAAACTTTTTGCCATCGTCGAACCCGACAAGGCATATTTCGGAGAGAAAGACTTCCAGCAGATTGCTGTAATCCGCCGCATGGTCGAACTCGAAGGCTTCAATTTGGAGATTGTCGACTGTCCCATTCTGCGCGAAGCCGACGGTCTTGCGATGAGCTCGCGCAATGTCAGACTCGACGCTGCCCACAGAGCCGTCGCTCCCCATATCCATAAGACACTTGTCGAGTCGCTCGACTACGCCAAGACCCACACTGTGGCCGAGACCGAGCGTTTCGTGACTGAGAATATTAATGCTGTCGAAGGTCTTGAAACCGAATATTTCATGATAGTCGACGCCCTGACAATGCAGCCTGTCGACCCCGAAGCGAAGCCCGATGCGTCGATGGTCGGTTGCGTCACTGTCTATTGCGGAGATGTCCGTCTGATTGATAACATTAAGTATTGAATCCGAATGAATGTCGAAGTTTTAAAATCAAAGATTCATCGCGTGACGGTTACCGAAGCATGCCTTGATTATATTGGTAGTATAACTATTGACGAAGACCTTATGGACGCAGCCGGTATTATCGCCGGCGAGCGTGTATATATCGTCAACAACAACAACGGTGCCAGACTCGACACTTACACCATCCCCGGCAAACGCGGAAGCGGTGTGATTTGCCTCAACGGCGCTGCAGCGCGTCTTGTGCAGCCTGGCGACATAGTTATCATTATGAGCTATGCTTCGATGCCGATAGAAGAGGCCCGCACATTCAAACCGGCGGTCATTTTCCCCGACACTGCGACTAACCGTCTCGTAAAATAACTTAGTTAATCCTTATATTATAATATGTTTGAAAATTTAAGCGACAGATTAGAGAGAAGTTTTAAAATCCTTAAAGGACAAGGCAAAATCACAGAAATCAACGTTGCCGAGACGCTCAAGGACGTGCGCCGTGCGTTGGTCGATGCCGATGTCAACTATAAAGTCGCAAAAACTTTCACAGACACTGTCAAGCAGAAAGCCCTTGGCCAGAATGTAATCAACGCCATCAAGCCGAGCGAACTCATGGTCAAGATTGTCCACGACGAGCTGACCACTCTCATGGGCGGCGATGTGTCGCCGATCAACCTTGCGGGCAAGCCGGCGATAATCCTTATGTCGGGTTTGCAGGGTTCGGGTAAAACGACTTTCTCAGGCAAGCTTGCCAAGAAGCTCAAAAGCGAAAAAGGCATGCGGCCTTTGCTCGTCGCCTGCGACGTTTACCGTCCGGCTGCTATCGACCAGCTGAAAGTTCTCGGCGAGTCGATTGAAGTGCCTGTTTACACCGAAGAAGGCAACAAGAATCCCGTTCAGATTGCCAAGAATGCAATCGAATATGCCAAGCGCAACAGCAACGACCTCGTCATTGTCGATACCGCAGGCCGTCTGGCTGTAGACGAGCAGATGATGGACGAAATCGAATCCATCAAAAATGCCATTAACCCCACCGAAATCCTCTTTGTCGTAGACGCAATGACAGGTCAGGACGCCGTCAACACGGCCAAGACCTTCAACGAGCGCCTCGACTTCGGCGGCGTCGTCCTCACAAAACTCGACGGCGACACACGCGGCGGTGCGGCTCTGTCGATCCGCAGCGTTGTCGACAAGCCTATCAAATTTGTCGGCACGGGCGAAAGCCTCGACGGCCTCGACGCATTCCATCCTTCGCGTATGGCCGACCGCATTCTCGGCATGGGCGATATCGTCTCTCTTGTCGAAAAGGCCCAGCAGCAGTACGATGAAAAGGAAGCTGCCGAAATCGCCGCCAAGCTGCGCAAGAACCAGTTTACCTTCAACGACTTCCTCAAACAGATTCAGCAGATCAAGAAGATGGGCAACATCAAGGATATGGCTTCGATGATTCCCGGTGTCGGCAAAGCCATCCGCGATGTCGAAATCGACAACAATGCCTTCAAAGGCATCGAGGCCATAATCATGTCCATGACTCCTTACGAACGCGAGAACCCCGACGTCATCAATGGCAGCCGCCGTCAGCGCATCGCTAAAGGCTCGGGCACATCGGCTCAGGAAGTCAACCGTCTGCTCAAGCAGTTCGACGACATGCGCAAGATGATGCGCGCCGCAACTTCGATGCGCAATCCGATGAAGATGATGCAGCAGATTAGAAAAGCCAAACGCAGATAAACCTTATATACTCATTACAAAATGCAACTTATTGACGGTAAGAAAACATCGGCAGAGATTAAAAAAGAAATTGCGGCTGAAGTCGAAAGCATGACGGCCCGCGGCATCCGCAGACCTCATCTCGCGGCTATTCTCGTCGGACACGACGGCGGCAGCGAGACTTATGTGGCCAATAAAGTGAAATCATGTGCCGAATGTGGCTTCACGTCTACATTGTTGCGTTTCGAAGACGACATCACAGAGCAGCAGTTACTCGCCGAAGTAGCCAAGCTCAACGAAAATCCCGATATCGACGGCTTTATCGTCCAGTTGCCTTTGCCGGCTCACATCGACGAGCAGAAAGTCATCGAGGCGGTCAGCCCCGACAAGGATGTCGACGGCTTCCACCCTGTCAACGTCGGACGTCTGTCTATCGGTCTGCCCGGCTTTAAGTCGGCCACTCCCGCCGGCATAATCGAACTTTTGCGCCGCTACGGCATCTCGACCCGAGGCAAACACGTCGTGGTCATCGGCCGAAGCAACATTGTCGGCAAACCCATTGCTTCGCTGCTCATGCAGAAAGGAAACACGGGCGACGCCACCGTGACCGTATGCCACAGCCACACGCAGAACCTCAAGGACATAGTCCGCAGCGCCGATATCATCATCGCGGCTCTCGGCAAACCCGGTTTTGTCACAGCCGATATGGTTAAGGACGGTGCAACCGTGATCGACGTCGGCACAACGCGCGTGCCCGATGCGTCGCGCAAGAGCGGTTTCCGCCTTTGTGGCGATGTCGATTTCGACAATGTCGCGCCCAAGTGTGAGTTCATCACACCCGTTCCCGGCGGAGTAGGGCCTATGACGATTGTCAGCCTTATGCTCAACACCCTGCAGGCTGCCAAGCAGCGCCGGGGCTGCTGACAGGCGCGCCATGCATCTCTTACCGATTTTTATTTCTCTGTTCAGTCTGCTTTTCGGCAACGATGAAGCGGAACTGATTTTTGTCGGCGACGCCATGCAGCATCAGGGTCAGCTTGATGCCGCGCGACGCCCCGACGGGAGCTACGACTATTCCGATTGCTTCAGAAACATAGCGCCCGAAGTTACCATGGCCGATTACGCCGTCGTAAACCTCGAGACTCCGATCGGCTCGTCAAATTTTACGGGCTACCCCTGTTTCAACGCTCCGGCATCGTTTGTCCACGCGCTGCGCGACGCCGGCTTCGACCTTTTCCTCACAGCCAACAATCACACCCTCGACCGCCGTGACCGCGGGCTGCACGCCACTATCGACAGCCTCGACGCGGCGGGTGTCGACCATATCGGCACATACCACAATGCCGCCGCGCGCGACTCCATCCTTCCGATGGTGCGCACAATCTCAGGCATACGCGTCGGCTTTCTGAACTACACTTACGGAACTAACGGTATAGAAGTCAGCGGCGAGGCTGTCGTCGATTATATCAATCGACCGACAATCAAGGCCGATATTGAGCGGCTGCGCGACGCCGGCGCAGAGATAGTCACTGTCGCGATGCACTGGGGCGACGAATACCACATGGTCCACAACTCGAACCAGGCCACCTTGGCCGATTTTCTTGTCGACGCTGGTGCTGACCTTGTCATCGGAGCGCATCCCCATGTTATCCAGCCGATGGAGGTCCGTCACAATGAAGTGACAGGCCGCGATGCGCTCGTGGTCTATTCGCTCGGCAATTTCATTTCAAATATGAAGACCCGCGACACTCGCGGCGGCGCCATGCTCAAAGTCCGTTTAGTCCGCGGTGCTGACGGTGTGGCGCGTTTCGAATCGGCGGCTTACAGACTGCTCTTTACCCTCCCTCGCGGAGAGTCAGGCAATTATGAACTTGTTCAGGCCGAGGACTATACCGGCCCGTGGAGTCAGGCTTGCGATGCTTTTGTGCGTTCGGCCGAGAGCATTCTTTCCAAGCACAACATCAATGTTTCGAAGGCTCGATAGCTTTGCTGCGATGATAGATGAGAAATAGCAGTGCGACAGTTATGGCCGCGCTTGCGAGCGCCGTCCACAGGTCGTCTTTGCCTATGGTGTCGACCGGCGTTTCGTCGACTCCGTCGTAGGCCCACTGCATGCAGACATAGATGATGTTGTTGGCGGCGTGGATGATGATCGGTATCCAGAGGCAGCGACTCCATATCAGCAGATATCCGAAATATGCGCCGAGAAGCGTCCGCGGAACGAAGCCGTAGAACTGCAGGTGCATGGCGCTGAACACTATAGCCACTGTCCACACGGCGATGTGCCGGTTGATGTTGCCGGTGGTCATGAGTCTGACAAACGTTCCTCTGAAGAACAGTTCTTCTCCGAAACCGGCGAGCACACCGATAATCAGGATATTCATAATCAGGTCGCCCACGCTGTTGCCGCCCTGCATCAGACTGATGGTCTCGGCGGCGCGGTCTTCCATCTCGCGTATTGCTTTTTCGAGCCGGCTTAGTGACTCGGGCAGGTTCATGTTTTGGTTCAGCTCGATGATGAGATTCATCGCCGGTATTGAGGCAATCAGCGCTGCGAGCGCCAGATAGAGCGTCGACACATCTATTTTTCGGTCTATGGCCAGGAAGGTCGCCGGACGCCGTGTGACCAACAGGGCGGTCAGGATGGCGGGGATAATCAGTTGAAACAGACTTTGAATGACGGCAGCGATACGCATCGCTGCGACCGACGACGGAAATTTTGACAGTATCAGGCCGCCGGCTATGCTTGAAATCAGAAAACCGAAAATCGCGATGCAGATAAAAAATATAAATCGTTGTCTCAGTGTAAGTATCATAAATAGAAGTCTTTGGTTAGTTCTGCAAATTGGTCTGTGTATCCGCCGTTGTCGCTGCGTATAGTCAGCTCCTGATTCTCAATCGCTCCGTCGGACGGACTGAATTCATACATGTCTCTTACGGCGGCGAGGTCGCTGCGCTGGCGCAGGCGGCAGAAACGGCGGAGTTTCAGATGCGACATCTCGGCTTTGTAGATTATGTCGTTTTCGCAGCCGGCGGGGTAGATAAATGCCAGTCGGCCGGCGGGCGAGAGATGCGCGGCGGCGAATTCGATCAGCGTCGCATAGTTCAGCCCGCCTTCGTGGCGCGCGCAGGCCCGCGATGCAAGAGGCGACTGTTCGCCGTTTGCGAAAAACGGTGGATTGCTGACTATCAGGTCGACCTTGCCGTCGGGCCGATAGTCGGCGAAGTCTCCTTCGACGAGTTTTATCCTGTCGCTCCAGGGCGATGCCGCGATATTGCCGCGTGCGTCGGCTGCTGCTCCGCTGTCGATTTCGATGGCTGTGATCAGAGCGTCGCTGCGCTGGGCTATCATCAGTGCGATTATGCCGCAGCCGCAGCCGACGTCGATTGCCGTCCTTGCGTCGCGGCAACTTGCCCACGCTCCCAACGCGACGGCGTCTGTGCCGATTTTAAGGCCGCAGCGTCGGTCGTCGATTGCAAATCGCCTGAATGTGAATGATGCTTTTCGTTCGTAGTCCATCGCTTTGCAAAATTACGCATAATT
>JAGAOW010000021.1 GCA_017889945.1 Muribaculaceae bacterium | reverse complement strand
GACAGTCGTCGGCCCGATAAAAGGTGTAAGGACTTTATACCGAAAATTTATGCATTAACACGCATAGTCGACGCAGGCACGGTCGGCTTTGTGGCCGGCGAGAAGTGCGGCGGCTGCGACATGGGCAGGGTGTTTGGCATATTTTTCGACATCGTCCATGGTGTCGACAACAGCCGTGAGGACCACATCCCAGCTCTCGGCAGGGTTCTCGTTTATGCCGACTTCGATCGAACGCAGCACTTCGATAGTCTCGGGGAGGGCTTCAAGAGCCTGTTTGAAATTCTGAGCCACAGCGCGGCGCTCGTCGGGAGTGCCGGTCAGTTTGAAAGTCACAATATGCTTTACCATAGTCGTTTACTTGAAATGAATTATAGCGGTGTTCAATTATATAATCTTTCTCTTGCGGCTGCAACTTTTTCGTCGGTAATGTAGTCGTCATAGTCCATCATCTTGTCGATTATGCCGTTGGGCGTAAGCTCGATGATGCGGTTGCAGACGGTTTGGATAAACTCGTGGTCGTGAGAAGCGAGCAGCAGATTGCCTTTGAAAGCCTGCAGGGTGTTGTTGAAAGCCTGAATCGATTCCAGGTCGAGATGATTGGTCGGCGAGTCGAGCACCATAGTGTTGGCGTCGCGCAACATCATGCGGGCAATCATGCAGCGCATTTTTTCGCCACCTGAGAGTACGGATGCTTTTTTGAGCACATCCTCTCCTGAAAAGAGCATTTTGCCGAGGAAACCTTTGAGGTAGATTTCGCTTGAGTCATCGCTGAACTGACAGAGCCAGTCGACGAGATTGAGGTCGGTATTGAAGAAGTCGCTGTTGTCGAGGGGAAGATAGGCCGTGGTAATGGTCTGCCCCCACTCGTAAGAACCGCTGTCGGGTTTGCGGTTGCCGCAAATGATTTCAAAAAGAGCGGTCATCGCACGCGGGTCATGGCTGAGGAAAGCGACTTTGTCGCCCTTCTCAATCTGGAAATTGACGTCCTTGAACAGCAGTTGGCCGTCGACAGAAGCCGTGAGGCCTTTTACTTCCAATATCTTGTTGCCGGGTTCGCGGGCCGGAGTGAAGATGATGCCCGGATAGCGACGCGACGAAGGCTGAATCTCCTCGATGTTGAGCTTTTCGAGCATCTTTTTGCGCGAAGTGGTCTGTTTGCTCTTGGCGACATTGGCGCTGAAACGCTGGATGAATTCAAGAAGTTCCTTGCGGCGCTCCTCGGCTTTCTTGTTCTGCTGCTGTTGCTGACGGAGTGCGAGCTGACTCGACTGATACCAGAAGCTGTAGTTGCCGGCGAAAAGCTGCACTTTATTATAGTCGATGTCGAGGGTGTGGGTGCTGACCGAGTCGAGGAAGTGGCGGTCGTGGCTGACGACGAGCACGGTGTTTTCGAACTTCGACAGATAGTCTTCGAGCCACGCCACGGTCTCGAGGTCGAGGTCGTTGGTCGGTTCGTCGAGCAGCAGATTGTCGGGGTTGCCGAACAGCGCCTTAGCCAGAAGGACACGGACTTTCTCGTTGGCGCTCATGTCGCGCATCAACATATAGTGTTTGTCCTCTTTGATGCCGAGTCCGCTGAGGAGAGCCGCCGCATCGCTCTCGGCGTTCCAACCTTCGAGTTCGGCGAATTTCTCTTCGAGTTCAGAGGCTCGTATGCCGTCTTCGTCGGTAAAATCGGCCTTAGCATAGAGGGCGTCTTTCTCTTTGATGATATCCCACAGAACGGTGTGGCCCTGGACGACTGTGTCGATGACAGTGAAATCGTCGAACTTGAAGTGATCCTGTTCGAGGACGCTCATACGCTCGCCCGGACCTTGGCTGATAGTGCCATGGGTCGGCGAAAGCTGACCGCTCAGCATACGCATCAGCGTAGATTTGCCTGCGCCGTTCGCGCCGATGATGCCGTAGCAGTTGCCCGGAGTGAACTTTAGATTAACGTCCTGAAATAAAACCTTTTTACCAAATTGAATACCTAAATTGTTAACCGTTATCATGTTGTGAACGTGAAATATTTTCAAAAAAGAGCATCGCTCAGCAGTCTGAGCGCCTTGACTTTGTCGCTGCTGCTGATGAGCATTGAGACATTGTAGTCGCTGCCGCCGTAGGAAATAAGACGGACGGGAACGTCCTGAAGGGCGCAAACGGCTTTGGCCGCGAAACCGCAGTTGTGCCATTCGAGGTCGCCAACGACAGAGACGATGGCCATGTCGCGGTCGACAGTGACAGTGCCGAAATGCTTCAGGTCGTCGACCAGTGCGGCGAGATGACTGTCGTCGTCGATTGTGACAGTGACACCGACCTCCGACGTAGCCATCAGGTCGATGCTTGTCTGATATTTTTCGAAAGTCTCGAACACCTTGTGGAGGAAGCCGTAGGCGACAAGCATACGTCCCGATTTGATTTTGATTGCCGTGACGTTGTCCTTGGCTGCAACGGCCTTGATTTTACGGTCAGGCGGCATGTTGTAGATCACAGTTCCTGCAGCGTCAGGGTCGAGCGTATTCAGCAATCGGACGGGGATGTTGGCCAGTTTGGCGGGCAGAACACAGTTGGGGTGCAGGATTTTAGCACCGAAGTAAGCAAGTTCGGCGGCTTCTTCGAAATTGAGTTGGCTGACGGGCGAAGTAGTGTTGACGAAACGCGGGTCATTGTTGTGCATGCC
The DNA here is from genome assembly GCA_017889945.1 of Muribaculaceae bacterium. Lineage (GTDB taxonomy): Bacteria > Bacteroidota > Bacteroidia > Bacteroidales > Muribaculaceae > CAG-873. Next base: position 2,274 of record JAGAOW010000021.1, on the reverse strand, counting down.
GTCGATATCGGTCCAGATCTGAATTTCGTCAGCGCCGATAACCGCACCGATGATAGAGGCCGAGTAGTCGCTGCCACCTCGTTTGAGATTGTCGATTTCGCCACGGTCGTTGGTGCAGATATAGCCTTGAGTGATGAAAACATCGGCGTCGCGGTTCAATTCGATCAAGCGGCGCAGACGGGTCGCGATATATTTCATGTCAGGTTCGCCGAAGCTGTCGGTGCGCATGTAGTCGAGCGCGGGCAACAATGTCGATTTCACTCCGCGACTGTTCAGATATATGTTCATGAGAGCAGTCGACATCAGTTCGCCCTGAGCGAGGATTTCGCGTGCGTCAGCCGACGAAAAATCGCTTTCGATCAGCGCGCGCATATAAGAGAAACGCTCGGCGATGACGGCGTTGGCAGTGTCGCGCGACTGTCCGTCGTCAAACAGATTTCCGATGACGTCCTGATATTTCAACAGGAGGTTGTTGAGAGTGTCCTGTGCGCCGGGGATGTTTCCTTTGCTGCAATAGTCGGCAATTTCAACAAGGGTGTTGGTCGTTCCCGCCATTGCCGAAAGGACCACAAGATTGTGGCCCGAAGAAGTAATAAGCTTTGCGACATGTTTGATACGGTCGGCCGTTCCGACTGATGTACCACCGAACTTAAGTACTTTCATTTACGCTATCTTAGAGCTTGTTTAAAAACGGATGTTAAAGTCAGGGTTGCATATCCCGGAGGGATTTTTGGCGTGAGACGAAGGAGTGTACTGGATGTACACGACTGAGGAGCAGGCCGGAAAGCGCTCGGGATATGCGATGCGAAGCAGATTGCTTTCTGTTATTGCTTTATAATTCATATATTCCAAAGATTATAAAATCGGGGAACTTATTTTAGAAATAGATGCCTTTTTGTCGGCCATCCGTCGGCGCCTTCCAACACGCTCTTCGGTCACGATGGAACCCCATCGCTCCTTCATCGCGTATTGAAATCCGCTCAACGTATGACCGCCCTGTCATTAACATCCGTTATTAAACAAGCTCTTAATTGAGCCGCAAAGTTACGAAATATTTTTCAGAAGCGAGGCTGAATTACAAGCGGAGGTAATTTAGGAAAAGTGAAAGTAAAGTTAAATAAAGGCGGTGTGCGTATGGCACACCGCCTGAATATGAGCTTGTAATTTATCTCAGAAATGATATTGATAGAGAGACCTTAAGGCTGAGCGAATTGGCCTGCCATCAGAATAGTCTGAGCTGACTTGTCGTAGATGAAATACATAAACGGAACATCGAAAGACAAATTGATTGATGGTGGTGGCGGTGGCAATGTAGCCATTCCCTCGCCGGTATAAGCAGCTGCAACAGTGCCTCTTTCGTTAGTCTCCAGTTGTGCCTTATGAATAACTGTCATTGGCATTTCGATGTTGCATGATTCGAACATTGCGTCGGGATTAACGACATCAATATTTATGCCCATTGATTTTAGAGTCTCATTGAAATTGATATCGGCAGCTGATTTAAAGCGCGGCAAGTCAATTGTAAGACGACATCTATACTTAGAGTCCACGATATTCTTAAAATCATCTGCAGTAAAGGACGAGGCAATTTCGCCAAGCGAAACTCCGTCAGCAGGTCTTACAAGAGCGATATATATTTCCGGGAAATTATAAAAGACTTTTGCTGCAGTCCATTTATCGGTCTGATATACATAAGTAGTCTCTATCACGCCATGCATCATGGGAACTGTAGCGTCTGACATGATACCGTGAAAAACAGCATCTTTTGTGTTTTTTTCATCAAAGTAGTCGTCTTCCCATTTGCCATTGAAATAAGTTACATTGGCAAGTAAAGCTTCGGCATCTTCAATTTCGCTATGCTCAACCACATGGTCAAGGATGCCGTGGGAAGCTCTTGCTGCCCAAGCGTTGATTACATCCTCTGAGCCTTTAAGCTTGAAGTCGAGAGCTACCAAAGGAGCGAAGTAATAATCGGACATTGCTGACTTGAACGGCTGTGTCAGAGTGTATTCAGGACGGAACCATACCGAGTTTTCCAACTGGATATTGCATTTGCGGCCGGGGTTCGGCAGGAACATCATAAGCTTGCGGTTGAGTTCGTTGAGCGCCTGAATGTCGTCGCATCCGAGTGCGTCACAGATTTGAGAACGGACATTACCTTCAGTAGCGTTGGCAAGCATCGAGAGCGCAGTAGCCATGCTGACGGGCGAAACGACAAAGTTCGGACAAGCGTCTGTTATCGTTTTGTCAGATGCGACTTCACGGAACATATCG
>JAGAOW010000020.1 GCA_017889945.1 Muribaculaceae bacterium | reverse complement strand
GACGACTGTCATCACGTCGCCGGCCTCTGCTCTCAAATCGGGCGTGTCGCAGGCTATTGACGTCTGCTGTTTACGCCTGATGCCGAGCACATTGACTCGCTCCGTAGCCCTTGTCAGAGCTATCAACTTCAGTCCGTAGTCGTCAAGACTCAGGTCTGCGTATTTTTCCCCGATAAATATCTCCGGGGTCTTGAACTTCAGAACATAGGTGTCCTCGTCGATTTTCATCGAGTCGACATGCGCGCCGAGTTCCATCTCGTGAGTCAGATCCATGGCGGCCCGCTGTTCGGGCGTGATTATGCGGTCGATACACATTCCCTCAAGTATCGCTTCGTGCAACTTGTCTATCGCCCGCGCATAGATATGAGGTACACCCATCTTTTTGAGTAGCGCCACAGTCTTGATGCTTGCGCCGAAGTTTTCGCCGATGGCGACAATCACAAGGTCGACATTCTTGAGCGGCAGCACATTCAGCGCGCTCTCCTCAGTGGCATCGATCAGATAGACAGTCGAGATATAATCCTTGACCGCGTCGATATTGTTCTGCCGGTGGTCGGCGCCGATTACCTCGTGGCCCATTGCCGCAAGGTCGAGCGCGAGATTTGAGCCGTAGATGCCTAAACCGATTATCAGATATTTCATATTGTTCAGCTTATAATTAACGAATCAGTTGGATAATAACGCGAGCGGTCGAAGCTCCCCGCAGCGAAGCCGGCGAGCATCGACAGTATGCCGACACGCCCGATAAACATGGCGGTCGACAGTATGATCAACGACAGGTCGCTGAGCTTGTCGGTTACGCCTAACGACGAACCCACCGTGAACATGGCCGATGTCACCTCGAAGAGTATGTCCTTCGTCGACAGGTCAGGCTCGATTATCAGCAGCGCGAACGAGTAGACCGCAAAGCAGACCAATGCTAATGTCAGCACGGCGTATGCGCGGCGGATTGACCCTGAGGCGATGCTTCGCCCGAAGGCAGACGGCGATTTGTTGCCGCGGATTACAGCCTTCACGTTGAGCATGATTGCGGCTAAGGTGTTGACCTTAATGCCTCCGCCGAGCGACTGCGACGATGCGCCAATCCACATCTGAATGACAACCAGGAGCATAGTCGCCGGCAAGAACGCCGACGGGTCGACCGACACGAAGCCTGCGCTGCGCGGTGTCAGGGCGTTGAATATTGACTGGACTGTTTTCTCCGACAGCGACATGCCCGCGAGGGTATTGTTGTATTCGAGCACAAAAAATCCTATGCTCCCCACAGCCAGAATGACAAGCGTCGTCACGAGGACGAGCCTGGTGTTCAGGTCATAGGGGTGTGTCAGGCGGTTGGCCGACTTGGCCTTGCCTGTAAAGCGTTTGCACAACCAGCGGTTGAATATGTCTTTGAAATTGACAAGGATAGGGAAGCCGATGCCGCCGGCGAAGATAAGAACAGATGTGACGATATAGATTGACTGATTGCCGTTGATGAGCGCTGCATTCGACATGCCCGCCGGCAGACAGGAGAAGCCGGCGTTGCAGAACGATGACAGCGAATGGAAGGCGGAGAGTATAAGTTTGTCGCTTATATTCATTCCCAATGTCGGAGGTATTGTCAGATAGACGAATGCTGCGCCGACCGCTTCGACAGTCAGGGTAAAGAGCAGTATGTATAATATGGTCGGGACGAGGTTGTTGATGGATTTGGAGTAGACCATATCCTTAATCATCAGCTGACTGTAGATTGACGGCACACCGCTGAAGAACAAGGCGAAGAAACTTGTAAACGTTATCACTCCGAGTCCGCCGACCTGAATCATGAGCGCGACGATGAGAAGGCCCATTGGTGTCAGAGTCGTGGGGATGTCGATGGGTGTCAGCCCGGTAATGCACACGGCGCTCGTCGAGAGGAAGAGTGAGTCGCAATATGAAATCGGCGTGGTGGTGCAGTTGGGCAGCATCAGCATGAATGAGCCGATAATAATAAATATCAGAAAGCTTCCTGAGAGGATGAGTGCGGGGTTGGTGCGCCGGTTGATAAGGCGGATGGCGGCCTGACATATTTCGAGAATCGAATAAGCAGTTAGCACACTGAAAAGGAAGGTGTCGCTATATAGCACACGCTCCAGTAAGGGTATCCACGGATACTCGGGGTCGGGATAGATCCAGGTCAGGATGCTGATAATCAGCGCACCGTCGACTATCCATTTCAGTATCTTGGCGTTGAGCATGGCCGGACGGAAACTGAACAGTATGCCAGCGATGATGTTCAGCAGAAAAATAACCTGAGGGATGCGTAACAGTTGCTTCGGCGATGACACGTCGGCTGCCGTGCGGTCGAAGCCGAAGTAGAGAGTCAGTTCGACAAGGCAGAATATGGCGGCGATGACCGACAGGAGGCCGACCACGAGTCGGATGCGTTCGGCCACGGGCATGAAGCGGTATGTGAAGCGACGATAGCGCAAGCTGCCGCGAGTTCGTCGGCCGCCCTTATGCGATGAGCGATGGATATGAAAAAAACTCTTGATCATTCAGTTTATAAACAATCAAGAGCTTGATATGTCAGACTGTGTCTGTCTTTTTTATTTCGTAGGAGTGTTTTTGTCGGGACTGTCTTTGTCTGACCCGGCGACAAGTTTGAGTTTGAAGCCGGCGTAGATGCCGTCGTAGGACGAGAGTAGCGATGAGATGGTGTTGAGGCTCGATATGTTGGCGACAGAGGCGACGGATTTCATAATGGAGATGAGTTTTGAAACGTCGAATGTGAGGTTGAGCACGTCGTCTGATTTTGTTGCGAAGGCGCTGACTTTGCCAAGATTGATTTTGCCTAATGCGCTGAATTTGAATTCAAGATTGCCTTGCGCGTCTTTAGAAACCATGCCTTTGAGCGAACCGCGACGGAGTTTCATCGTGAATGTCGAGTCGGCGTTGACGGTCAGGACGAGCGATGTGATGCCGGCCTTCTGATAGTAGGGCTGCATCTTGGCTTCGATGGTCGATGCGGCAGCTGCGCCTCCAACCTTCTGGAGGGCGTTGTCGCTTTTGAATGTGACTGCGGGCGACTGATAGTTCCATGTGCCGCGAAGGTCTTCGATTTTGAAGTCGGACGACGCTGTGAGATTGCTGATTGCATTTCCGATAGCTCCGAGCGCGTCAGAGCCTTTGCCGGTCTTTGAGCCAACAGCGTTGAGTATGTCTTTGAGGTCGCCAGTCGGGGCTGCAGCCGCGCTGAGCGAGCAAAGGGCAATCAGGAGGGCTGTTAGAATTTTGGGTAGTCTCATTGAAGTTGTAGATTGAGATAAAAAAGCATTCCGCTGCGGCTTATCGATTAAAGCCGGAAGCGGAATGCATAAGGTATATCGGTTTACGTTTCAGACTTGATTATTCAGCTTTGCCTGCGCTGCCGAGAACGTTGACGATTTTGTGACGATAGAGTTTTTCCATGTTGTCACGAGCCGGACCGAGGTATTTGCGGGGGTCGAATTCGGCAGGCTTTTCGGCGAATACGCGACGAACGGCTGCTGTCATAGCGAGACGGCTGTCAGAGTCGATGTTGATTTTGCAGACAGCGCTCTTGGCAGCTTTGCGGAGCTGTTCTTCGGGAATACCGATAGCGTCGGGGAGTTTGCCGCCAAACATGTTGATAGTGTCGACTTCTTCCTGGGGAACTGAAGATGATCCGTGGAGAACGATGGGGAAACCGGGGAGTTTTTCCATAACTGCGTCGAGAACTTCGAATGCCAGGGGCGGGGGAACGAGTTTGCCTTCGGCGTTGCGTGTGCACTGAGCGGGAGTGAATTTGTATGCACCGTGAGATGTGCCGATAGAGATAGCGAGAGAGTCGCAACCTGTGCGGGTAGCGAAGTCGATAACTTCTTCGGGGTCGGTGTAGGTGTGGTGGTCGGAAGAAACTTCGTCTTCAACACCTGCGAGCACACCGAGTTCGCCTTCGACAGTTACGTCGAACTGATGAGCGTAGTCGCATACTTTCTTGGTAAGAGCAACGTTTTCTTCGTAGGGAAGATGAGAACCGTCAATCATGACAGAAGAGAAACCGAGGTCGATGCAGCTCTTGCAGAGTTCGAAAGAGTCGCCGTGGTCGAGATGGAGAACAATCTGAGGATTAGCCCAACCGAGTTCTTTAGCGTATTCGACAGCACCTTCGGCCATGTAGCGGAGAAGGGTAGCGTTGGCGTAGTTGCGGGCACCTTTCGATACCTGAAGGATAACCGGCGAACGATCTTCAGCTGCGGCCTTGATGATAGCCTGAAGCTGCTCCATGTTATTGAAATTGAAGGCGGGAACTGCGTAGCCACCTTTGATTGCTTTGGCAAACATCTCGCGGGTGTTGACCAAACCTAAGTCTTTGTAACTTACCATTGTTATTGTTGTTTTATCGGTTGATAAATAATTTTGCCTTTTACTTTCATTAATGCCGGCATCTGCATAGCTTTCAGCCGGTTACCGTTTTTATCCACGCAAAGTTAGCAAATTTTTTTTAATTTGGCACACTTTTGCGTGTTTTGTTGACTACGGCCGGATGTATTCGCCCGCTATGTCGACGAGCTTGATGTTGAACCTCAGCGCGCTGAACGGCTTGATTTTGCCCTGCGAACTCGACCCGTAGCCCTGGGCGTAGGGCACGAGTACCTCTACAGTGTCGCCCACATGCATGCGCTCCATGGCGATAGCCCAGCCCGAAATCACGCTGTTGAGCCGGAAGCGTACAACCGAGTCAGCAGGAGTGAGGCTCAGATAAGATGAGTCGAAAGGCTCATTCTCGTATGTGCGTCCGTAATATTTCACATCGACGGTCGAGGTGTAGAGCGGGCGCAGGTTGCCTTCGGTCTTGGTCGTGTCGTTGAACCAGCGCATCAGCACGTATGCGTTTCCGTTCCATGCCGGGACGACCTTGGTGTACACCTTGTTGCCGTCGGCGTCGGTCAGTTCGGCCTGTTCGGCCATGAACGCGTCGTTGGCCTCGCGGTAGTCGGCATATTCATCCCACACGTCGCTGTTGTCGTCATTGCTGCACGAGGCAAATCCAAGCGTGGCCGCTCCCATGAGCATATAGATAATCGCTTTCTTCATAGCTTAAAAATCAACGGTCGGGTTGCTGTTGTTGCCGAAATCCACATTAGGTGCCTTCGATGCGTTGGCATCAGCCTTAAACATCTCTTTCTCCGTGTATCCCCAGCCAAACAGACTGCCCGGGAAACGCAATATCTTGTTGTTGTACGCCTCGACTGCCTTGTTGTAGTTGACGCGTTCGGTGTTGATGCGGTTCTCGGTTCCTGAAAGTTCATCCTGAAGCGATAGGAAATTCTCGTTGGCTTTCAGGTCGGGATAAGCTTCATGTACGGCATTTATATAGATGCCGGCCTTGTCCATAAGGTTGCTTTGCGACTGCTGTATCTGCTGGATATTTGATGTGGCGTCACCGTTTTTCAGCATCTGTTCCGCTTCGTCGTAGGCTTTTTTGAGGCCTACACGGGCGTCAGTCACATTCTGCAGCGTGGTCGACTCGTGGGCGGCGTAGCCCTTGACGGTGTTGACAAGGTTGGGTATCAGGTCGAGACGGCGCTGGTAGGCGCTCTCCACGTTGCCCCAGCTCTTCTTCACCGCCTGGTCGGCGCTGACGATGCCGTTGCGTACACCGATGCAGCTGCCTACTCCGATAAGGAGCAGTACAGCCACAGAGATAAGCACTATATACGATTTTTTCATTCTCTTTTTTTATTTTATGTGTGTTTAAATTTTGACAGCTTCTGTTACGACAGTTTGCGCAGCAACGAGTTGATTGACACGCGGTCGTGTATCAGCTTGTGCAGGTCGGCGATGTTGACGCGGGTCTGTTCCATCGAGTCGCGTTCACGCAGCGTCACCGTGTTGTCCTCGAGAGTCTGATGGTCAACGGTGATACAGAACGGCGTACCCACTGCGTCCTGGCGGCGGTAGCGCTTGCCGATTGAGTCCTTCTCGTCGTAGTGGGTGGCGAAGTCGAATTTCAGGTCGTTGACGATCTCGCGTGCCTTCTCGGGCAGACCGTCCTTCTTAACAAGAGGCATGACGGCGCACTTGACAGGAGCGAGGGCCTCCGGCAGGTGCAGGACCACACGCTTGTCGCCGCCTTCGAGCTGCTGCTCCTCGTAGCTGGAGCAGAGCACGCTGAGGAACATGCGGTCGACGCCGATTGACGTCTCGATGACGTAAGGGGTGTAGCTCTCGTT
>JAGAOW010000019.1 GCA_017889945.1 Muribaculaceae bacterium | reverse complement strand
ATTGTGGAACATTTTGCGACTCTGTTTAAGGCTCTTTAAATCAATGCTTTGAATGTTATAAATCTTCGCCCGAAAGCCTTCGTCTCTGCCCCTTGCCTTAATCTGCTGTCTCTTATGACGTTGCGCCTAAGCCTAAAAAAACAAATATAATTCGGCTTGTTTTTCAGAAAAAAAAATAAGAATTTTGTTATCGAAAAGCTTAACCACGACCTCATCCTCTTTTTACAATGGATAAAAATCATCAACAACTATGGGATGACTGCTTGCAGTTCATCAAGGACAATATCGACTCTGAGCCTTTCGACTCATGGTTCAAGGATATTACGTCGCTCGGCTTCGTCAATAATGAATTGAAGCTGATGCTCACTTCGCCCTTTGTTGTTGATGTTCTCGAACAGCGCTATCTTGATGTGCTGGGTTCTGCTATTAAAAAGGTCTATGGTCCGGGGGTTACGCTTAAATATTACTACCGTCAGATTGGCAACGAACCGAGCACTACCGTAGGCATTCGTCCGTCCTCGCCTTCTTCGACTATTATCGCTCAGTCCAAGGCTCAGCCGGCAAATCCCTTTGTTCAGCAACAGGATTTGAAGCCATTCAATCCTCAGCTCTATCCGCGCTATAATTTCGAAAATTACTGCGCAGGCAACAGCAATAAGATTGCGCGTGCCATCGGCGAGACTGTTGCAAGCAATCCTTCTGTCAAGACTTTCAATCCTTTGTTTGTTTTCGGCCCTACGGGTGTCGGCAAGACTCATCTCATTCAGGCCATCGGCATACGTCTCAAGGAAAACAATCCCGATGCAAGAGTGCTCTATGTCAACGCACGTCTCTTCGAGAGCCAGTTCACTGCGGCTTCGATGAAAGGCGAGACAAACAATTTCTTCCATTTCTATCAGAGCATCGACACTCTGATTATCGACGACATTCAGGATCTTCACAACAAACCCGCTACGCAGAACACCTTCTTCCACATCTTCAATCATCTCCACCAGAACAACCGTCAGATTATCATGTCGAGCGATTGTGCCCCGGCCGAGATGGAAGGTTTCGAACAGCGCCTGCTCTCGCGTTTCAAATGGGGCATGTCGGTTCAGCTCGACAAACCCGACTTCGAACTTCGTCGCGACGTATTGCGTCAGAAATCCGAACAGGAAGGCGTCGAACTGTCTGATGAAGTGATCGAATATATCGCTGCTAACGTTTGCGAAAGCATTCGCGACCTCGAAGGCGTTCTCGTTTCGCTTATCGGACGCGCTACTGTGCTCAATTGCGACATCACTCTCGACCTCGCCAAGGCTGTCGTTCCCAACTCTGTGAAGATAAACCGCCGTCAGGTCAATTTCGAACTGATTGTCGAAAAAGTCTGCTCCTATTACGGCCTCGAACATGACTGCCTGTTCACAAAATCGCGCAAACGTGAGATTTCCGACGCTCGTCAGATGCTCATGTATCTTGCCAAGAAGCTGACCAAGATGCCGTTCACTGCCATTGGCTCGCGTATCGACCGCAACTATGCCACAGTCATCTACTCGTGCAAGAACATCGAAGAACGACTCCCGATCGAGAAAAAACTCCGCGACGACGTCAATGCCATCGAAACCGCTCTCCTTTCCGGCGAATTCTAATTTCCCGTTCGCTAATTAACCCCGCTTCTCTGGTCCTTTGTGCCAGATATTAGCCCGCATCCCCTCTCTCTATGCGACATTCGCGTCCGACCCGTCCGACCTGTCTGACCCGTCTGACTTGTCCTCCACGTCCAATTCAATCAAGCTCAATCTCGATTAATCAAGCTTAATCCCGTTTAATCCCGTTTAATCCCTCTCAGCCCATTGTTCCCGCCGTTCAACCATAAACAATCATTTTTGATAATTTATTCTCTAAATTATTTGCAAGATATAAATTATTGTATTATCTTTGCATCGTGAAAATCACACAGCGCAATGCAATCCAAGGAGAGAGGGTAGGAGATTGCTTTCGCGAATGATTTCGACAACATGTTTGATTGGCTTTCACTAATAAGTGAAATATGGGTAAAAAAGTTTGGGCGAACTTTTTCGAGTGGAAGAAGAAAGTCAGTCATCATCAGTCGAAAGAAAACTTGCATCAGCAATCATCAATTTCATTGCTCCGTGCGTCTTTCACACCAACGAATAATAACTATAACCTTAAAAAATTGTACCTATGTATTCAAAACCTGTATTCCGACCCCCTCGCTCTATGCGACTTTTTAGCAAAGAAGCTTTTGCCGCCGAACCTTCGGCCCGGTCATCCGGTCCCCTCGCTCTATGCGACTTTTAGCTGTGATGCTTTTGCCGCCGAACCTTCGGCCGACTTTCAGTTGTCCGAGCCGTCCGACTTGTCCGACTCGTCCGACTCGTCTGACCTCAAATAAACCCCTGCTTCTCGACAAAATCCCTGTACACTTTTGAGAACAGCTCATTGTCAGCCTTCGGATACCTCACATCAGTGAATACCTGAGCCAAAGTCTTCTTGCCGTTTTCAGCTACAAACCTTTTGCTGTCCTCGCGGGCTTCCTTATCCGCATAGATCTTGTCGATGTCCTCAGCCGAATAGTCAGCATACTTTTCATCGTGCATGATGGCGCAAAGAGGCAGGCGGTCGCTCACTTGGCCCTCTGAGGCGGGATAGCCTACGGTGACCGTCGTGACAGGCACGACATACTTGGGCAGATTGAGAAGTTGCGCTATCTGAGGAGCGTTATATGTCGTTGTGCCGAGATAGCATGTGCCCAGACCTGACATTTCGGCGAGCGTGACAAACTGCTGCGCGAAAATCATTGTGTCCTCTACGGCCCACATCCATGCCTGGAAGTTGTCATATCCCGCTTGCGCGTCGCGCTGCTCACACCATTTTATAAAGCGGTTGAAGTCGGCGCAGAAAGTCAGCACTGCTGCAGCCGATTCAACTGTCGGCTGATTGAAATGAGCGGGTGCAAGTCGGCGTTTGCCTTCCTCGTCCTGTGTGACTACTACGCTGTACAGTTGCATATTGCCTGTCGTCGGTGCGTGACTCGCGGCTTCTATAAGAGTGTTTAGCTCTGCGCGGCTGATTTTTTGGTCTGTATAGTTCCTTATCGTGCGGCGATTGGTAAAATAGTCCAACTTGCTCATATAATGTATTTTTGTTGTTATTTGTCTTCAAATTTCGTAAAACTTATTCACATTGCCAAATAAAGTTCGAATTAGTTTTCAATATTGCTCCGGTTTTATTCGCTTTTCGTTTTGGAAAACTTTTTCGACTTTCACATTTGCTATATGCTTGATTTTCAACTGCTGTTTTAATTAAAATGGAAAACTTTGCCTTTATTCGGAATTTATTCTGTGAAAAATTTTGTCTATTCAAAAAATATTTTGAAATTTGCACTTGTCCGTTGTGGATACTTCGGATAAGCTTTTCAAGAGATATATTTTTAGTTTGGTCTATGGCGTTTACTCCTGTAGACCATATGTAGTTAACACTTTGAATCTGATCTTACAGTGGAATCTAAATCTCATACTTATGACGAGGCCTTCAATGCCTCTCTAAAGTATTTTGGCGGCGACGAACTTGCCGCTCGCGTCTGGGTAAGCAAATATGCCTTGAAAGATTCTTTCGGCAACATTTTCGAACTTACTCCTGAAGACATGCACTGTCGCATTGCCGACGAAATCGCGCGCATTGAAAACAACTATCCCAATCCGATGAGTCGTGATGAAATCTTAGGCCTGCTTCGCGACTTCAAATATGTTGTCCCCCAGGGCAGCCCTATGTCGGGCATCGGCAACCACTATCAGGTCGGCTCGCTGTCCAACTGCTTCGTCATCGGTCTCGACGGTTCGCCCGATTCATACGGTGGCGTCATCCGCATCGACGAAGAGCAGGTTCAGCTCATGAAGCGTCGCGGTGGTGTAGGCCACGACCTTTCTCATATCCGTCCAAAAGGAACACCCGTCAAGAATTCGGCTCTGACCTCGACAGGACTTGTGCCTTTCATGGAGCGCTACTCTAACTCGACTCGCGAAGTGGCTCAGGACGGCCGTCGCGGTGCATTGATGATGACTGTTTCCATCAAGCATCCCGATT
>JAGAOW010000018.1 GCA_017889945.1 Muribaculaceae bacterium | reverse complement strand
CAGAGCAGGAAATAGGCAAACAGCTTCTTATCGAAACCGCCGCCTATGCCGAGTCGTCAGTGTGCCGCCGCAAAACGCTGCTTCACTATTTCGGCGAAAACTATCCCGAGGACAACTGCGGAAACTGCGACAACTGCCGCGCCAGCCGTCACTATGTCGAGGCCAAGGACGACCTTGTCGACGTGCTCGAAACTGTCATTGCCCTCAAGGAGCGTTTCAAGGCATACCACGTCATCGATGTGATGCTCGGCAAGAACACCAATGAGATAAAGTCTTACCACCATGACCTCATTGAGACTTACGGATGCAGCAAAGGCCGCGACTCCCGCTACCTGAATGCCGTCATCCGTCAGGCCACACTCAAAGGCTATCTGTCGCGCGACATCGAGAACTACGGTCTTGTCCGCATCACAGCCGAGGGCAACAAATTCCTCGAACACCCCGAGTCTTTCAAGATTTACGAAGACAACGAATTTGTCGACGACGAAGAACCCATAGCAGTGAAGGGTGGGGCGACATGCGCCGCCGACCCCGAACTCTATGCAATTCTCGACTCCCTGCGCCGCGAGATTGCCACAAAACTCAAGCTGCCTCCCTATGTCATCTTCCAGGAACCATCGCTTGAAGCCATGGCTACGAGCTATCCCATCACGATTGAAGAGCTGCAGAACATTTCGGGTGTAGGCGCAGGCAAAGCCAAACGATATGGTGAGGAATTTGTCAAAATCATTCGGCGCTACGTCGATGAGCGCGAGATAGAGCGTCCCGAAGACCTGCGTGTCCGCAGTGTGGCCAACAGGTCAAAATCAAAAATAACGATCATTCAGGCAATCGACCGCAAAATTGACCTCGGCGAACTTGCACGCTCGCTTAATATGGAATTCGAACAGTTGCTCGACGAAATTGAGGCCATCGTAAACTCAGGAACGAAAATCAACATCAGCTACTATCTCGACAACATAATCGATTCCGAAGACCAAAACGAAATTTTCGACTTCTTCAGAGATTGTCAGTCCGACAACCTCAAAGAAGCTTACGACGAACTTTGTCCCGACTATTCCGAAACGGAAATCCGGCTCATTCGCATCCGCTTCCTTTCTGAAATGGGCAATTAGTATATATATGATAATTAGTATATATATAATATATGAATCAAAAAATATTAGAGAAACTATACTCCGGCCATGTAGGCTCTGCACCGACTTCGGTCGAAGAACTGCCCTCGTCAGGCTCTAATCGCCGCTATTTCCGTCTCTTCGGCGAGCAGAATCTTATAGGTGTGATTGGCACTTGCCGCGAAGAGAACGATGCATTTATATATATGTCGGGCCATTTTCTCGACAAATCGATCAATGTGCCTGCGGTCATTGCTGTCAGCGACGACCACATGTGCTACCTTCAGGAAGACCTCGGCGACACGCTCCTTTTCAACGCCATTGAGAAAGGTCGTCTGACACGTTCTTTTTCCAACGACGAACGTGAGCTGCTTGTGCGCACAATCCGCGCCTTGCCCGACATCCAGTTTGCCGGAGCTGTAGGCCTTGATTTCAACTATTGCTACCCCTCGTCGCAGTTCGATGTCCGCACCATCATGTGGGATCTCAACTACTTCAAATACTGTTTCCTCAAAGCTACGGGAATCGAATTTCAGGAAGACCTGCTCGAAGACGATTTTCAGGCGCTTGCCGATGTGCTGATGCGCTCGCAGTCTGGCACATTCATGTATCGCGACTTCCAGTCACGAAATGTCATGATCAAAGACGGCCAGCCGTGGTTCATCGATTTTCAGGGCGGCCGCAAAGGACCTTTCTACTACGACGTCGCGTCCTTCCTATGGCAGGCTAAGGCAAATTATCCCGACAGTCTCCGTCAGGAACTTATCGACGAATATATCGATTCGCTCCGCAAATATCAGTACATCGACCGCGATTATTTCATGGAGCAGCTGCGCCATTTCGTCCTATTCCGCACCCTTCAGGTGCTTGGCGCCTACGGTTTCAGAGGATATTTCGAGAAGAAGCCGCATTTCATGCAGAGCGTACCCTTTGCCATCGCCAACCTCCGTGCGCTGCTCGATAGGCCCTATGCCGAATATCCCTATCTCAACGACCTTCTTAACAGGCTCGTCAACCTCAAACAGTTTACAAGCGACCTGCAGAAAAAGTCATTGACCGTCAAAGTCATGAGCTTTGCCTACAAAAAAGGCATCCCCAACGACCCGTCGGGCAACGGTGGCGGATATGTATTCGACTGCCGCGCGGTCAACAATCCCGGCAAATACGAACGCTACAAACCGTTCACAGGTCTCGACCGTCAGGTCATTCAGTTTCTTGAGGATGACGGAGAGATTGGCGTTTTCCTTGACAACTGCTATCGACTTGTCGACGCCTCTGTCGCACGCTACAAAGAGCGTGGATTTACCAACCTCATGGTCTGCTTCGGCTGCACTGGCGGTCAACACCGCTCGGTCTACTGCGCCCAGCACATGGCCGAACACATCCACAGCAAATTCAACGTCAAAGTCGAACTCGTACACCGCGAACAGAACATCGAACAGAACTTCAACGTCAAAGACT
>JAGAOW010000017.1 GCA_017889945.1 Muribaculaceae bacterium | reverse complement strand
CTGTCTTTTGTCAGGGCCCTGGGCGATGTAGTAGAGAGTCTCGCCGTCGTCGGTGGTAATGAAGGATGAGAGATTTGACGACATAGGCGTCAGACGGACGACACGGTCTTCGATGCCGTCGAGTTCGATGACGAGGTCTTTTGATTTGTCGGCTTTTTCGTCCTTGCCTTCGGCTTTTTTGTCATCTTTTTTCTTATCGTCGCTCTTGTCGTCAGATTTCTTGTCGGACTTTTTGTTGGCTTTCTCCACGTCCTTGAGCAGGGCATAATCCTCGGGCGAGAGGCGGAAGCGGTCGTAGGCGTCGCGGTTCATGAAGACGATCATGACGTCCATTTCCGAGCCCCATGAGGCGTGGTTGCGCATGCCATAGCGTTCGGAAGCGAATACCAGTGCATTGCCGTTCATGGCCCAGCGGGGCGATTCGTCGAAATAGCCGCTGTTGGTAATGTTGGTCATCGAACCGTCGGCGACGTTGATGACGGCGATGTCGGTGTAGGGGTCATGTTTGCGGTCGACAATCTCGAGTGCAATCCATTTTGAATCGGGCGACCAGGAGTAGCCGAAACCGCCGTTGCGCTGACGATGTGTCTCGCCGTCGGTAAGCATTGTGACCTTGCGGGAGTCCATGTCCATGACGGCGAGCTTGGTGCGGTCGAGGATGAAGGCGAGTTTTTTGCCGTCGGGCGAAAGTTCGGCCATGGTGCGTTCGTGACCGTCGGGTTTGAAGAGGGCTTCTTCGTTGATGAGAGTGGCATTGGCAAAGTTGGGTTCGTCGTCTTCGCGGGCGATGGTGGCGCGGTAGATGTTGAATTTGCCGTCGCGCTCAGAGGTGTAGATGAGCGATTTGGAGTCGGGCGACCATGAGACGGACTGCTCTGCCTCGGGGGTATTGGTAATCTGTTTGGTCGTGGGATATTCGACGGAGGTTACAAAGACTTCTCCACGGTAGGTAAAGGCAACAGATTTGCCGTCGGGCGAAGCGACAGCACCGCGTCCGCCCGAAACGCCCAGTCGTTCGATCGGGTTGGTGTCGGTGTCGATAAGGTTGATTTTGACTTTGGCGGGCTTCGAACCGGGCGTCATGGTGTACAGTTCTCCGTCGTAGGCAAAGGCGAGTGTGCCGTTGTCGGCGCGAGATAGGAAGCGCACGGGATGGGTCTTGAAGTCGGTCAGGGCTTTTGCCTGAGCGGGATTGTCGACCGATGCCTCATAGACATTGACGGTGTTGCCGTTGCGTTCGCTGAGGAAGAGGAAGGTGTTGCCGTCGGCTGCAGCTACGGGGTTAGTGTCTTCGCCACCGCGAGCCGTGAGGTTGGTGTGGCGGCCTGTAGCGGCATCGTATTTCCAGATGTCGCGAGTCACAGACGAGGTGTGATGCTTGCGCCATTCGTCTTCGTGGCCTTTGACGTCCTGATAGAAGAACGAGCCGGATGCGCCGGGGATGAAGCTGACGAAGCGTGCGGGAGTGGCGAGCACCTGAGTGAGCGCCCCACCCTCTACGGGAATTGAATACAGCTCGGTCATGCGGGCCGTGGGGAACACGGCACTTTCGGCCGGATCCTGGATGGCGGCCGAGAAGAGGATGCGTTTGCCGTCGGGCGTGAATGCTTCAGGAATTTCGGACACGGAGTTGAAAGTCAGTCTCTGAGGAGCGCTTCCGGCAGCATCGACGACATAAATGTCGAAATTGCCTGCGGCGTCGCCGGCGAAAGCAATCTTGCGGCTGTCAGGACTCCACACGGGGTTAGCCTCATAGTCGGGCGTGGCTGTCAGACGGAGGGCATCGCCACCGGCAACGGGAACGGTCCAGATGTCGCCTTTGTAGGTAAATGCAATCCGTGAGCCATCGGGAGAGATTTTGGCGTCGCGTAGCCACATGGGCGTAATCGCCGCTGCGGATAAGGGCAGTATCAGGCCAATAGTCAGAATTAGTTTTTTCATTGAGATTCTTTATATATATGATACGATTTCAGAAATGTCGCGCCTGACTGTCGGACGGGTGCTGTCGGGCGCAGGATGGCCGAGGGGAATGACGACGACCGGGCGTCGGTTGTCGGGAAGTGAAAGTTCGGCCGATAGAACTGCGGGGTCGAAGTTGCAGACCCAGCATGTGCCGAGGCTGCGGTCGGCCGCAGCGAGACAGATGTGCTCGGCGATGATTGCGGTGTCGATGTCGGCGTGGGAATGATTGTCGAAGGGTCGCACCCAAGCGGCGGAGTCGTCGACGCAGACCACGATGTGGACAGGAGCGGCAGCGAACCAGTCGCGTCCGGGATATGCTTTCACGAGCCGGGAGGCTGTCAGCGGGTCGCGGACGACGAGCAGATGCCACGGCTGACGGTTAACGGCCGAAGGGGCGAGCCGCGCGCAACGGATGATGTAGTCGAGGTCTTCGTCGCTGACGGGCTGTGAGGTGTAGCCGCGGACTGAGTGACGAGCGGCTGCGAGGTCGAGAAATGAAGATGATGGAGTCATTGTATCTAAATTGAGAGTACCGGAATAGAAAACGGTGGATTCGGTTTCGGACTGGAAGGGCTCGACAGAAACCGGAATGCCCGAACTGTCGAAAGTCACAAGCGAGAGAGGATGCGTCTTGCCCTTGAAAATGACTTTATTAGCTAGGACGCGTTTCATTCTGCGGCGATGTTCTTAGGCTTGACAATCTGCTGACGGAAACGCTGGTTGTAGACATCGGGGTTGACGCGGTTTCGGATGAGCATTATGCTGTCGGTCCAAAGAGTGGTAGCCGCATTGGGAACGGCGTCGATATAGCCGTAGATGTTTTCGGGGATTTTTGTGGAGTCGGTAATTAAACGAAGTTCGCGCCAACCGTCGCCGGAGATATCGGAAGTGATAATTTCGCGTGTGCCGTCGGTGTAGTCGGCAGCAATGCCCCAGGCCGAAGGCATGGGGTTGTTGGTAAAGCGAGCCCGCCAGGTGTAGGAATCGCCTTTCTCCCAGTTTTCGTCTTTAGAAAGGGAGAAGGTAATGAAGTTAGAGGGCGACATGCGGTTGATGGCGAGCATGGTTGCTGCAGACCAGACGTCGACGGAGTCGCCGGCAATGGAAATGTTCTCGGCGGCGATGCGGTTGCCGGTCTCGGCAAGGCGATGTTCGAGCAGGGCTATGGTCTTGTCGTAGACCTCCATGTAGTAGGAGATGTTGTGGCCGTACCAGACGAAGGAGGTGTCGAGCTGCTGAGTAGTGACTCCGTGGGCTGCGAGGACCGACTGCTTCATCAGCTGCTTGAGGGAGTCGGTGTAGTAGTCGGAGCGGTTCTGTTCGACGACGGATTCGGCGATGTGCATATCGGCCATGATCTCGGCCATGTCGTCGGGAGGAATGACGTAGCCGGGAACTTTGCCGCACGAGAGCATCAGCACGGTCAGGAGAACAAAGATGATATGCCGGAGTCGGATATGCGTCATTGCTGCTGATTATCGGCGGGAAGAGCTTTGTCGTGAGAGCCGCCGAGGTATTTGGAATAGAAAATAATCAGAACTGCCATGCCGACAGTGATTGCGGCATCGGCGAAGTTGAACACCGGGTCGAAGAAGGAGAATGTGCGACCGGCGAGGAAGGGCATCCAGTCGGGCCAGACGAAGGAGAAGAGGGGGAAGTAGAACATGTCGACGACCAGACCGTGGAATAGCGACGAGTAGCCTTGACCCCATGGCACGAACTGAGCAATCTCGGGAGGATAAGGGTTGGAGAAAATCTCGCCGTAGAAAACGCAGTCGAAGATGTTGCCTGCGGCGCCGGCTGTGATCAGCGCAACGGCCGCGACGAGTCCGCTCGGGAAGCGGTCGTTGCGGCACAGGCGGCAGATGACCCATATGAGCACGGCCACGGCCACTATGCGGAACAGAGTGAGGAAGAGTTTGCTGCCGAGCTCCATGCCGAAGGCCATGCCGTTGTTCTGGACAAAGCGAAGATGAAACCAGGAGAAGACTTCGATGTCTTCGCTCCAGTACATATGGGTCTTGACCCAAATCTTGATAATCTGGTCAATGACGATGACGAGTACAATGACGGCGCAGGCAATCCATGCCTTAGATATTTTCATAATAGTCTCAAGCCTGTTTTTTGCCCGTCTTGGGGTCGATGCTGAGTGTTGCGTGGGGCACGGCGCGGAGTCGTTCTTTGGGAATCAACTGACCTGTGACGCGGCAGATGCCGTAGGTTTTATTCTCAATGCGATTGAGTGCGGCTTTCAGATGGTTGATAAAAGTGCGCTGACGTTCGGCGAGGCGGGCGTTTTCTTCGCGGCCGAGAGTAGACGCACCTTCTTCGAGGACTTTGAAAGTCGGAGATGTGTCGGCGGTGTCGTTGCCGTAGCTGTTGCGGAGTGTGGCACAGAGGTTGTCGTATTCGGCCTGAGCCTTTTCGAGTTTGGCGAGTATGATTTCCTTGAACTCCTGAAGTTCTTCGTCGGAATAACGAGTTTTTTCGGTCATACAGGTTATTTGTTAAGGGTTATGAGGACGCGGGCTTCGATGCCGTCGATGTCGAGCAGTTCGATTTCGCCGCTGTCGGCGAGCGGAGCTGAATCGACGCTTTCGGCGAGGACCTGTCGGGCGATGTAGTCGCCGAAGACTGAAATAGCCTGATCGATTTCGGCGTTAGGCTCGAATGTCAGACGAATACGGTCGGTAATGTCGTAGTCGCGCGATTTACGGATGTTCTGGATGCGGTTGATGATGTCGCGAGCGATGCCTTCAAGCTTGAGTTCGGGTGTGAGAGTCACGTCGAGGGCTACGGTAAGGTTGCCGTCGTTGGCGACGAGCCATCCGGGGATGTCTTCGGAAAGAATCTCGACGTCGCCGAGTTCGATGCGGGCGTCAGTGCCGTCGGGAAGGCTTATGCTGAAGAAGCCGTCTTTCTCGAAAGTTGAAATCTGCTTGTTGTCGAGGTTCTGAAGAACTGCGGCGGCAGCTTGCATCTGTTTGCCGAGTTTCGGGCCGAGTTTCTTGAAGTCGGGTTTGACTTTTTTGACGAGTATGCCTTCGTCGTTGCCGACAATGCGCAGTTCTTTGACGTTGACCTCGCCGAGGATGAGGTCGCGCATCTGCTCGAGGGCGTGGCGCTGAGCGTCGTCGACAGCGGGAACCATTATGGCGGTCAGCGGCTGACGGACTTTGATGTTGATCTTGCGACGGAGGGCGAGAACCATCGAAGTGACGCGCTGAGCAATGGCCATGCGCTCTTCGAGGGCTGGGTCGATGTCGGCGGCCACGGGTTCGGGATAGTCGGCGAGATGGACCGAAGCCTCGCTGTCGCCGGTCAAGTCGCGATAGAGCATGTCGGAATAGAAGGGAGCAATCGGCGCCATGAGTCGGGCAACTGTCAGCAGACAGGTGTAGAGGGTCTGATAGGCCGATAGCTTGTCGTCGTCCATCGTTCCGCCCCAGAAGCGTTTGCGATTGAGACGGACATACCAGTTGGAGAGGTTGTCGATGACGAAATCGTTGATTGCGCGAGCGGCGCGTGTCGGCTCGAGATCGTCGAGGGCTTCCTGTGACTCTTTGACAAGGGTGTTGAGCAAAGAGATAATCCAACGGTCGATTTCGGGACGTTTGCTGACCGGAATCATGGCTGCGTCGGGATCGAAACCGTCGACATTGGCGTAGAGGGCGAAGAATGAGTAGGTGTTGTAGAGTGTAGAGAAGAGCTTACGCGAAACTTCGGTAACGCCGTCGGGGTTGAATTTGAGGTTGTCCCACGGCGCGGAGTTGGCAATCATGTACCAGCGCAGGGGGTCAGAACCGAACTTTTCGATAGTAGCGAAGGGGTCGACAGCGTTGCCGAGACGTTTTGACATTTTGTCGCCGTTTTTGTCGAGGACAAGGCCATTGGAAATGACAGATTTGAATGCGATGCTGTCGAAGACCATGCCGGCAATGGCGTGGAGCGTGAAGAACCATCCGCGGGTCTGGTCGACGCCTTCGGCGATGAAGTCGGCGGGATAGGCCGCGCCTGAGTCGAGCAGCTCTTTGTTCTCGAAGGGATAGTGTATCTGGGCGTAAGGCATTGAGCCTGAGTCGAACCAAACGTCTATGAGGTCTGTTTCGCGGCGCATGGGGCGGCCTGTGGGCGAAACGAGGATGATGTCGTCGACGTAGGGACGATGGAGGTCGATTTTGTTGTAGTTTTCCTTAGAATAGTCGCCGGGAACGAAGCCGCGGTCTTTGTAAGGATTTGATTTCATGAAGCCTGCGGCGACGGCTTTCTCAATCTCGTTGTAGAGCGACTGAACGCTGTCGATGCAGATTTCTTATTTGCCGTCTTCCTAGCGCCAGATGGGGAGCGGAGTGCCCCAGTAGCGGCTACGCGAGAGATTCCAGTCTTGAAGGTTTTCGAGCCATTTGCCGAAACGTCCCGAGCCTGTCGAGGCGGGTTTCCATTTGATTGTTTCGTTGAGCTCGATAAGGCGGTCTTTGACGGCTGTGGTCTTGATGAACCAGCTGTCGAGCGGATAGTAGATGACGGGCTTGTCGGTGCGCCAGCAGTGGGGGTAGTTGTGGGTCTGCTTTTCGATGCGGAAAGCCTGTCCGGCCTGCTTCATTTCGATGCAGATGACGATGTTGAGGTCTTCGGCTTTAGCAGCGGCCTCGGCGTCGTATTTGCCACCGGGGTTGAAGCGCGGGTCGTAGGCGTTCTTGACGAAGTCGCCTTCGTGACGGCGGTAGAGGTCGACGTTGACGCAGCGGTCGACAAAAGCGGGCGCGCATTCGTCGAGGAGGTAGTATTTGCCTGTGAAGTCGACCATCGGACGGGTTTCGCCGTTGGCTGTGATCATGAAGAGCGACGGTATGCCGGCGAGTTTGGCGACTTTGGCGTCGTCGGCACCGAATGTGGGTGCGATATGGACTATGCCCGAACCGTCGTCGGTGGTAACGTAGTCGCCGGGGATGACACGGAATGCTTCGCTTTCCATGATTGCAAAGCTGTCTTTGCCGACAGTGAATATTTTGTCGGGATTAGCTTCGGCAAAGAGTTTGACGAACTGAGGCGCATTGTCGTCGACGCGCTCGACGGGTTTGACCCAGGGCATCAGCTGATGATATTTCATGCCGACAAGCTGCTGGCCGGTGTATGATGCTACGATGCGATAAGGCAGGATTTTAGCTCCGGCAGTGTAGTCTTCCATCGGGGCTTCTGCTCCTTCGGGCTTGAAGTAGTGGAGGAGTGTGTCCTTGGCAAGAATAACCGTGATGGGGGCAGCCGTGTAGGGGTTGAAGGTGCGGACGCAGACGTATTCGAATTTCGGACCGACACAGAGGGCGGTGTTCGAAGGGAGAGTCCAGGGGGTTGTCGTCCATGCGATGAAGTAGGGAGTTCCCCACCCTGTCATTTCTGTCAGCGGCTCGTCGATTTCGAAGAGGGCTGTGACGGTTGTGTCCTTGACGTCGCGGTAGCAACCGGGCTGGTTGAGCTCGTGAGAGCTGAGGCCTGTGCCTGCTGCGGGCGAATAAGGCTGAATGGTAAGGCCTTTGTAGAGCAGACCTTTGTCGTAGATCTGACGCAGAAGCCACCAGAGGGTTTCGATATAGCGGTTGTCGAAAGTGATGTAGGGGTCAGTTGTGTCGACCCAGTAGCCCATCTTTTCGGTAAGAGATTCCCACTCTTTGGTGTATTTGAGCACCTCGCGACGGCAAGATGCGTTATAATCGTCGACAGAGATTTTTTTGCCGATGTCTTCTTTT
>JAGAOW010000016.1 GCA_017889945.1 Muribaculaceae bacterium | reverse complement strand
TCATGCAAAGAGTATTATGTCGAGAAACTCAAACACAGCTATCCCTATCTTGTGCCCGAAGCGGCTGATTTGTTAAAGGAGATAGGGCGGCGTTTTAACGATTCGTTGCAGGCTCGCGGCGGGGGAGACTATCGTATCAAAGTGACCAGTGTGATGCGCACGGCCGCCACGGTCAAACGTCTGCGCCGTGTCAACCGCAATGCAACCGAGGCATCGGCCCATCAGTATGCGACAACATTCGATATCAGCTATTCGCGTTTTATCTGTGATTCAATCAACGTCAACCGAACGTTTGAAGATTTGAAAAATCTGTTGGGCGAAATCATCTATGATTTACGCGAAGAAGGGCGCTGCTATATCAAGTTCGAACGTCGGCAAAGTTGTTTTCATATTACAGCCAGACCGGCATAACGCAATTTTGACATGGAGGATAATTTAAAAAACAATAAGCCTTATCCGCTGTACCGCAGAATAGTTAAAATATTTCTGTGGACGCTTATGGCTGTAGTGTTGTTGTTCTACGGAGTGGTCACTTCGCTCGTGTGCGTTCTGTCGCCTGACAAACTGACTCCGTTGACATGCAAGGTCGCCGAGCGGATGACAGATGCCGACATCTCAATAGGCCGTGTCGAATTTTCTGCCATGTCGACATATCCTTTTCTGAAATTGGAGATTGATTCGCTGACTGTCGTATCGCCGCTTTTCTCAGAACTTAAGGCCGACACAGTCAACCGTCTGCCGCAGTATGCAGACACTGTTATCGCATTCGACAGTTTTGTAGGCGAGATGCGTTTGCCCGATATCGTCAAAGGCCGGCTATATGTCAACAATGTCACTGTTTCGGGTCTACAGGCTAATGCAGTGATACTCAACGACAGCACGGCAAATTATGATATATTTCCGGCATCGGCCGACGACGAACCGAGTTCCGGACCTGTGGTATTGCCGAAAATCGTACTCAATCATTTTGCTCTCGATAACTCTAAGCCGTTCAGATATTTCGACTCTTCGACAGGCATAAATGCCGATATGCGGTTGACGGCCGTTCTCGACAAGAACCACGAGATGCCACATTATCGTTTCCAACTTGGCGGCAATTTTAATTCGCCTATGTTTGAGGATTATAAACTGCAACAGCTTTCGTTTGGCTTTGATGGAGCGATTGTTTGGTCGTCAGAGTCGCCTTATGTAGTCGAAATTGAGGATTGCAGTCTCGACATCGCGCAGTTTGGCGTGAATTTGGATTTAGAAGTCGACTTTGCAAGCAATTTGATTGTCAACAAGTTTGACGCGGAGCTGAAGCCCGTGAATGTCTGCGATTTGATGTCATTCGTCCCCGATTCACTGTCAAAGCTTTATCGCCTTGATGCGTTGAAGACTGATGCTGCCGTAAGTTTATATGCCCGTCTCGACAGTGCGTTCGATATTGCGACTGACACATTGCCGTATGCGACAGTCCGGCTCGAAATTCCCGAATGTAAAGCCGTTTACGGCAAGGCCCGTCTTGATAAGCTCGCCGCATCAATTCAGCTCACACTCAACGGCAACGATTTAAACGCCGCCGTTGTCGACATATCCAAACTGCAAGTCGCCGGCCCAGCTACAAATCTTGATATTTCAGGTCGATTGAGCGAAATCATGACCGATCCGTTGGTCGATGCCCGTATCACCGGCTTCACTGACCTCACACGTCTCCCGCCACCCTTGCAGAAACTTATCGAAGGCTACATTTCAGGCATGCTGACGGCCAAACTTTCGTTCAAAGGTCGTCCGTCAATGTTCGACCGCAACCGCTTTCATCAGCTTAAGGTCGCCGGCGACATCGACGGCAAGGATTTATATTGGGTTTCGCCCGATACGTCCAATATGGTTTTCATCAATGACCTTTGCCTGCAGTTCGGCACGAATAAACGTTTCGAAGGCAGCCGCGATCTGCTGGCTGTGACGCTGAAGGCCGATTCGACCAATTTGCTCAGCGGCGGAACTTCGCTGTTGGCCAAGAATTTTGCTATCGGTTTGGCTGCCGAGAACTTAGCTCCGACAGCCGATACAACGATAGTGATACCGATGGGCGGCGGTCTGAGTGTCGGCTTGCTCGATGTGCAGTCGGTTGCCGACAGCGCAGGTGTGAGAATTCGCGACATTGCCGGCCGGGTTGTCATGCACCGTTATGAAAATATGAAGAGAGTGCCTGAGTTTATCTTCAATCTCGGCATAAAACGAATGGCTGCCGGCACGCCTAATGTCCGTGTACTCCTTTCAGATTCAAAACTCGATTTCTCAGCCCATAAACTGCCGGAACGCAAACCTTCGAAGAGAGTGAAGGCGCTGGCAGACTCCATAAGCCATGCACGTCCCGATTTGCCGATGGATTCAGTCTATGCACTCGCCATAGCGCATAGCCGCCGTTCGCACGGACATCATCGCGTCCACGCGCAGATGCTTGACTCTACAACCGAAATTATCGACTGGGGAACATCTAAAGCCCTCGGCAAACTGCTTTTAGGCTGGAAACTCGGCGGCGAGCTATATTCGAGTCGGGTAGTGCTGTTCACACCGCATTTCCCGCTCCGCAACCGTTTGGTCAATCTCGACATACGCTTCGATAACGATTCACTGGTGTTCAAAAACCTCGCTTACAAGGTCGGACGCTCAGACTTCCTCGCTGCCGGCAAAATCACAAACATCAAGCGAAGTCTGACGGCGCGCCGTCGGGTGTCTCCGCTCAAACTCGAATTCGAGACCTACAGCGATACAATCGATGTGAACCAAATTGCCGACGGCTTCTTCCGCGGAGCTTCATATTCCAAATCGTATTCGGGCAATTTGGACCTCGATGTCGTTGACGATGCCGACAACTTTGACGCCGCCCTCGAGCCAACGCGCGATGCGGTCGCCGACACTTTGGCGCCGGTGCTTATTCCGGCTAATATTCAGGCCGACATAAACGTAAAGGCTAAGAATGTCATCTACTCCGACCTGCTTATGCACAATATGACCGGCGGGGTATTGGTTTATGACGGTGCGGTCAATCTCCATCAGCTCAAAGCCGCGTCGGATGTCGGCTCGGTCGACCTTTCCGCGCTATATTCCGCTCCCGATGCCGACGACATTCACTTTGGTTTCGGCCTAAAGGTCAAGCGCTTCGATATCAGTAGGTTTATGACCATGATGCCCGCGCTCGACTCTATCATGCCCTTGCTGCGCAATGTGTCGGGTATAATCGACGCCGACATTGCCGCGACATCTGCGATTACTCCTTCGATGGATTTCGATCTTCCATCGCTGACAGCAGTGATAAAACTGCAGGGCGACTCGCTGCAGCTGCTTGACGGAGAGACATTCCGCACTATAGCCAAGTGGCTGATGTTTAAGAACAAGAAACGCAACATCATCGACCATATGGATGTAGACCTGGTAGTCAATGACAATCAGATGTATCTCTATCCGTTTATTTTCGATATCGACCGTTATCGTCTGGGAGTGCAGGGCCACAACGATTTGGCTCTTAATTTCAACTACCTCATTTCGGTTCTGAAATCACCCTTGCCGTTTAAGTTCGGCATTACCCTCAAAGGAAATCCCGACGATTATAAAATACGTCTCGGCAAGGCCAAGTTTAACGAAAAACAGGCAGTTGAGCGCTCATTGTCTGTCGATACTACCCGTATCAATCTTATTGACCAAATTGAGAATATGTTCCGTCGCGGAGTGCGTCAGTCGGAGTTTGCCAAGTTGAAAGTGCCGGCAAATCCTAACGTGGCCGCTGATATAAATCTTGATGACAACCCTGTTTCAGCCGCTGACTCGCTGCTGTTTATCAAGGAAGGTCTTATACCTGCGCCCGCGCCTGTCGATTCCGTGCCGACAAACGAGAAAAACAGAGATAAGAAATAATGAATGACTCTGTACAGATAATCAGGGACTTTGTCGTCCGCCATCACTACGAAAAACTTCATCCCGTCGCAGCACTCGTCGATATGGACGGCACGCTCTACGACTCTATGCGCAACCACGCCCGCGCATGGTCTATGATGTGTGCCGAAGCCGGACTTACCGTAGATTATGACGAATTTTTCATGTATGAAGGCATGACCGGCGCGCAGACCATAGACATCATCATGCAGCGTTGCCGTGGTCGACATGCTACTGCCGAAGAATGTGAGTCGCTTTATCATCGTAAGACAGAGCTGTTCACGTCTTTGCCTGCAGTCGAAGTCATGCCGGGAGCGCGTGAACTGACGTCTTTGATGAAAGAAGTCGGCATGAGACGTGTTCTTGTGACCGGTTCGGGGCAGAGCTCGCTTATCGGACGCCTTGACAGCGACTTCCCCGGCGTTTTTGACAGCAATTTACGCGTGACTTCAAAGGATGTCGCTCACGGCAAGCCGCATCCCGAGCCATATATCCGTGCGATGCAGCTTGCGAGGGTCACACCGTCACAGGCCATAGCGATTGAAAATGCTCCTTTGGGCGTCAAATCGGCTGCTACTTCAGGTGCATTTACAATCGGAGTCGTGACAGGACCTGTGCCGCGCGCCGAACTTGAAGGCGCAGGCGCGGCTATAGTTTATGATTCGATGACGGAGTGTGCCGAGGCATTTCCCACATTGTTGTACAATATGTTGACTTATGTCCCTTAATCGCAATGAAACAGCAGCTTATATTCACTAATAATACGGCTGAGACCATCGACACTCTGGTCGGCCGACTTGCGCCCTCGTCGCTTGTCGTGATAACCGACGACAATGTCGACAGACTTGTCTTGCCGCAGTTGCAAGCAGATTCGAAGGCGCTTGCCGGTGCATATGTCATAAAATGTCGTCCCGGCGACGAAAACAAGAATCTCGATGCGTTGTCGACAGTTTGGACGGAACTCGAACGTGCCGGTGCGACTCGTTCGTCATTAGTGCTTAACATTGGCGGGGGCATGATTACAGACATGGGAGGATTTGCTGCAGCTGCTTATAAGCGCGGGATGCGTTTTATCAATGTTCCGACAACTCTGCTTGCCGCAGTCGACGCATCGGTAGGCGGAAAGACCGGCATCAATTTCAACGGATATAAAAACGAGGTCGGCGCGTTTGCCGAGTCAGAGGCTGCGATTATTTCCACTGTGTATTTTAAGACATTGTCGCACACGGAGCTGCTGTCGGGCTATGCCGAAATGCTTAAACACGCCTTGCTGCAAAGCCGCGAGGCTTTTGCTTCTTTGCTTGACTTCGATATAGATAACAGTACCGCTTCGGGCGAACGTATGCTTGCGCTGTTGCAGACAAGTGTCGAAATCAAGCGTCGCATAGTCGAAACGGATTTACACGAACATGGCCTGCGCCGCGCTCTCAATCTCGGACACACTGTCGGACATGCTTTCGAGAGCTATGCCATGCGCCGGGAATCGCCTGTACCTCACGGATATGCAGTGGCTTGGGGCATGGTGGTCGAGCTTGTCATCTCCCATCTGATGTTGGACTTCCCGACAGAGTTGCTGCACAGCTATGCGGACTATGTCAGAACCCGATACGGGGCTTTTGATATCACATGCGACGATTATCCTGCCCTGCTCGAACTGATGGCCCATGACAAGAAGAACAGGACTCCCGATATTATTAATTTTTCGCTTCTGCGCGATTGTGGCGATGTGGTCATTGATTCTACAGTTTCAGCTGACAACATTAAGGCTGCACTTGACATCTACCGCGATTTGATGGGCATATGATAAACATTTATGAAATACGGCGTTATGGCAAGGCTGCGCTGCTCCTGACAGCGGCGGCCATGGTCGCGGTCTTTCTATATATATCCAACGGCCTTGTCAACGACCTGTCGACACAGGAGCGTGAACGCATGGAGATATGGGCCGATGCGACCAAGCAGATTGTCAACCTCGGCGCGACAGACGAGCCGAGTGCAGTCGACTTTGACTTTCTTTTGGGCATCATAGAGCGCAACACGACCATCCCGGTCCTGCTTACCGACGATGACGGCAATATCCTGCAATACAGAAATTTTGATTTGCCCGACAAATCAGCCGAAGGAGACATTGTTGATTCCGATGTCAACATGGCTTTCCTGAAAGATAAGTTGAAACAACTGTCGGCCTCGCCCAACGTAATCCATATTGTCATTGCGCCGCAGACCATGCAGCATCTTTATTATGAGGATTCGACCCTGCTCAAACGTCTGAGCTATTATCCTTATGTGCAGCTTCTTGTGATGCTTGCTTTTATTGCCGTGGTCTATTTTGCGGTTCTTTCGACTAAAAAAGCAGAGCAGAACAAGGTGTGGGTAGGTCTGTCGAAAGAGACAGCGCATCAGCTTGGCACGCCGATTTCTTCTCTTATGGCCTGGATGGAGCTGTTGGCCGATATGGGTGTCGACCCTGAGACTGTGAGCGAGATGAACAAGGATGTCAATCGTCTGAGTATGATAGCTTCACGCTTTTCTAAAATCGGTTCGCGCCCGAAGATGGAATTCTGTGATGTCAATTTAATAGTCTCAGCAGCAGCATCTTATATGTCTACGCGGATTTCGCCGCGTATTTCTCTGACAGTCAGCCTTTATGCCGAGCCGCTTAACGTCAGCGCATGTCCTCCGCTCTTCGAATGGGTTATGGAGAATCTTATCAAAAATGCCGTCGACGCCATTGGCGGCAGTGGCTCGATTTCGGTCAGCTGTTTTGCCGACGACGCAATGGCTGTGGTCGAAGTGAGTGATAGCGGCAAGGGCATTCCGCGCAAGAATTTCAAAAACGTTTTCAATCCCGGTTTTACGACCAAAAGCCGAGGTTGGGGTCTCGGTCTTACGCTTGCCAAGCGCATAATCGAGCAATATCACAAAGGCGCAATCTTTGTCAAAGATTCGACCATAGGCCGCGGAACGACTTTTCGCATTCAATTGCCCCTGATTTCGCAACCTTTGGACTCCGATAAATGTTAATTCCGAAATAATACAACAGATATGAAATTTAGAATATTAGCTTTGCTCGCGTTATCAGCGGCTGTTACTATAGCTCCGCGGGCTATGGCCGAGAAGCTGGTAATACTTCATACTAACGATACGCACTCGATGATTGATCCCGACGATGACGGTCTGGGCGGGGTTCTCAGACGCAAAGTCGTCATTGACAGCGTGCGCGAGGCCGAGAAAAACGTTCTTCTTGTCGACGCCGGCGATTTTGTTCAGGGCACATTGTATTTCAATCTCTATCGCGGACGGGTCGAGCAGGAATTGATGAATCGTCTGGGTTACGATATCCGCATACTCGGCAATCACGAGTTCGACAACGGAATTGACGAACTCGCCGATCTTCTGGCTGATACGGAGGCTGAACTTATTGCGACAAACTATGATCTTTCGTCTTCGCCTCTTGCCCGGAAGTTCAGACCGTTCACGATCCGCGAAGTAGGCGACAAACAGGTCGGCATCATTGCGGTGAATCTGCAGCCTAAAGGGATGATTACCGACGGCAATTATGACGGTGTGGTCTATAACGATGCAATCAAGGCCGCAAATGCAGCCGCATGGTGGCTCAAGCATATCGAAAAAGTCGATGCCGTGATTGCCGTGACGCATATAGGCTATGATCCGACAATGCCGCCCGGCGACAAACTTCTCGCTCAATCGTCGGAAGACATCGACCTCATAATCGGCGGTCATTCACATGACCTTATCGACCCGGCAAAAAACGGAACAGGCCGCTTGAATTCAATTGTCAAAAACGCTAAAGGCCGCGACATTGTAGTCGCTCAGGTTGGCAAATCAGGCAAATATATCGGTAAGATAGAGCTTGATATCGAATCCGACACGGTCAAGGCAGTTCCAGAGATTATCCGTATCGACCGGCGTCTTGACAGCCGCACGGATGCCAAACTCAACGAAGTCATCAAGCCTTATCGCCTCGGAGTTGACTCGCTCATGCATGTAAAGATAGGCCGCAGTGCGGTCGAAATGCCTAAAGGCAGCAACGAACTGATTAATTTCGGCGCGGATTTTATATTTGAGCGCGGACGAAAACTTGCGGATTCGGTCGACCTCGGCATTATCAACAAAGGCGGTCTCCGTCGCGATTTGCCCAAAGGCGACATTACCGAAGGCATGATTATAACGCTGATGCCGTTCTATAATTATGTCAATGTCATCGACATCAAGGGCTCTGACTTGCTTGAGGCCTTTGATGTGATGGCCAAGGACGGCGGCAACGGTGTGAGCGGCAATGTCGACATCACTTACGACCCGGTCAAGGGCAAATGTCTCACTGTCCTTATCGACGGCAAAGAGCTTGACCCTGAACGGACTTATCGTGTTTCGACGATAGACTATCTCGCCAAAGGCGGCGACTATATGAGTTCGCTGAAGCGGGGCAAGAAAGTGGCCGCAGGCAAAAACGTGCTGTATAACGACATGATTGAAGAATTTCGCCACGGTTCGCTCAAAGGAGTCAAAATCAATCCGTCGAAACAAGCGCGTATGAAAGCTATATCAAAGTAAAATCATGAAATTCAATATCAAATCATTATCACTTTTAATTCTGTTGTTTTTGTTAGGCGGAGCGGTCGCAGATGCTGTCCTTCCGTCGGTTCATGGAGCAGTCGACAGCCGCGCGTGCAGCCGGTGGGTTGATTCGGTCTATAATTCTATGACCGAACGCGAGCGCATAGCTCAGCTTGTTTTCCCGGTAGTCGCTCCCAACCAGGGTGCGCAGTCGCGTGCGACCATAAAACGTTTAGTCCAGGGCAACCATGTAGGAGGCCTTTTGTTCTCAAAAGGTTCGCTTGCTAATTATGCCGAGATGATAAACTATGCCCAATCGCTATCAAAAGTACCTCTGATGATTACTTTCGACGGCGAGTGGGGGCCGGCGATGCGCATTGAAGGCTCGCCACGCTTCCCGAAGAACATGGCTCTCGGCGCTATTACCAATCCCTCGCTGCTCTTCGACTACGGACAAGAAGTGGCTCGCGAGATGCGAGAGATGGGCGTTCAGGTCAACTATGCTCCCGTGCTTGATGTAAATTCCAATCCGTCGAATCCTGTCATCGGCATGCGCTCGTTCGGCGAAGACCCTATGCGTGTGGCAGTGCTCGGCATGTCATACTCACGCGGACTCGAGCAGGGTAATGTAATGGCTGTTGCCAAGCATTTCCCCGGTCACGGCAACACATCCACGGATTCTCATCATACACTTGCCGTTGTCGACCGTCCGGCGGGTCAGCTTGACAGTATCGATCTTCTGCCGTTCCGTGCGTTTATCGATGCCGGATGTTCGGGAGTCATGACAGGTCACATCGTCTTGCCCGCTCTTGACTCCTCGCGTAAGCCGGCATCTCTTTCACACAAGATAACCACAGACTTGCTGCGCGACCGTATGGGCTTCAAAGGACTTATTTTTACTGATGCTCTGGCTATGAAAGGCGCGGCCGTATCAGGCAAGAACAATGCGCTGCTTGCGTTGAAGGCCGGTGCGGATGTCCTTGAATCTTCATCTTCTCCAATCACTGATATTGACGTGATTGCCGATGCCGTAAAGTCGGGCGAGATTTCTGCAAAGGATATAGAAACCAAATGCAAACACATTCTTACATATAAATATCTGCTCGGACTCGCTTCGCTCAAACCGACAAAAGCCGAAGGACTGCAGTCAAGGCTTCAGTCTCCCGAGGCTAAGGCTCTTGCGCGGCAACTGACGGCCGCAACCATGACCATTCTGCGAAATAATGACAATATTTTGCCGATTGCAGATCTTGATAAGAATTCAATCGCCGTTGTGAACATAGGCGAACCTGCTGACAACGATTTTGCAAAAACATGCAGCCGTTATGCAGCTGTGGATAATTACAGCACTTCAGCTCAGGCATTGTCGGCCGCCACACTTTCGAAAATCAAGAATCATGATATTGTCATAGCCGCCGTTTATTCAGATTCTCAACAGTCGCAGACGACTATGTCAAAGCTTAAAGATTGTCAGGGGCTTGTGACTGTGTTTTTCGTGTCGCCATACCGAACGGAGAAATATGCCCCGTCGCTGGCATCTGCCAAGGCAATCTTGCTTGCGTATGAGAATACGCCCTATGCACAGGAATATGCCGCGCAGGCTCTGTTCGGAGGCATAGATGTTACGGGCAAACTTCCTGTCAATTTGCCCAAGATTGCAAAAATCGGCACTGGCATACAGTTGAAAAAAAGTCGTCTCGGCTATGCCACTCCGCTTATGAAGGGCATGAACCCTCAACTGACCGACAGTCTCGACCGCATGGTCAAAAAACTGATTGCAGACGGCGGCATGCCGGGCTGCCAGTTGCTTGTCGCCAAGGGCGGGGATGTCGTCTATGACAAATGTTTCGGCCTCACTACGGCAGGCGGTCCAAAAGTTACGAACTCGACTGTCTACGACCTCGCGTCTGTCTCAAAAGCTGCGGGTACTTTGCCCGGAATTATGAAAGCCTATGATATGAAGCTGTTTAAACTTGATGAACCTATGTCGCGCTATGTGCCGGGGCTGAAAGACGGCGATAAATCGAAGCTTCGTATACGCGATTTTTTCTATCATGAGACCGGTATGCCTGCTTCGCTCGACATGAACCGTCTGATGGTCGACACCGCTTCATATAAAGGAAAACTGATAAGCTCGCGCCGCGACAAACTCCACACTATACGCCTCGGCAGACGGGCATATGGCAGCAATACGGCCCGTCTGCGCCGTGATATTACTGCCGCCGAGCGTTCGGAGCGTTTCCCGATAGAGGCCGCGGAAGGCATTTTTGTCGGTCAGTCGACTTATGACACAATAATGAACCGCATCTACGAAATTCCGTTGCGAGCAAAAAATTATCGATATTCTTGCCTGAATTTCTGTCTGCTGATGGATCTTGAGCAGCGTCTGACCGGGCGTCCTCACGATCTCTTTGTCGCTGACAGTGTTTTTGCACCGCTCGGAGCTTATTCAACTTTCTATCGGGCGGCCGAGCATTATCCACAGGCCGACATAGCTCCGACCGAAAAAGACCGGTTTCTGCGCAAACAACATATTCAGGGCTATGTGCATGACGAACTTGCCGCATTCTCCGGCGGAGTGCAAGGCAACGCGGGCCTGTTTTCCAATGCTACCGACCTTGCCAAATTATGCCAGATGTGGCTCAACGGAGGTGTCTATGGCGGACATAGATTTCTTACGGAAAAGACCGTGCAGCTGTTTACAGAGTCGAAAAGTCCTACCTGCCGCCGCGGACTCGGTTTTGATAAACCTGACGCCGAAAATCCTGACAAATCGCCGACATGCGAAGAGGCCGATCCGTCGGTTTTCGGACATCTCGGCTTTACCGGAACAGTGTTTTGGGTTGACCCGGCCAATGACATGTTTTTAATTTTCCTGACTAACCGTGTCAATCCGACTCGCGAGACTCCGGTGTTCAACGCGTCGGCCATCCGCCCCGAACTTTTCCGCTTGGTATATAAATATCTGAGAGCGTGAGACGATTAATTGCCGTCATTTTAACTTTTGCGGTTCTTGCTGTTGATTCGTTTGCAGTCGAGCGAGCCGACACTGTTTCGCGGACCGACAGACATTTGGCCATAAAACGGGCAGTTGCAGGTGCGGGAGTCGGAATAGTCGTCAATGTTTCGTTGACAGAATTGTTGAAACACACGGTCAAAGAGATGCGTCCCGACCGAAGCGATAATCGTTCGTTCCCTTCACGGCACAGTTCCTATGCCTTCACTTTCGCTTCGATAGCCTCTCATCAGTTATATGAATATTCTCCGTTTTGGGTTACAGCCGCGCATACAGCCGCCAATGCCGTGGCCATGCAGCGGGTGTTGGCCGAACGGCATTATCCTGGCGATGTGCTGGCCGGAGCGGCGCTCGGTCTGATGTCGACTGAAATCGGATATGCCGTTTCGCGTCTGTTTTATGGCTCGCCGCATAGGGTAGTGCCTATGGCCGACAATCTTCCGGGTCTGACTGCCGAGACTTCGGCGCTCATCAACTTCGGTTGTCATAAGCGCGACTATGCGCTCGGTTGCGGAGTTGAGTCGTCGTTGCGGCTCAGTCTGCCTACTTCCGATCACTGCGGACTCGGAGTCGCTATGCATCTGCGCTCTCAGCCTGTTTTCAGCACGGGCAGCTATGTCGGTATGCTAAACGCTTTTGGCCTGTCGCTTAACACTTATGCCACTACCGCCATTTTCGACGGCCGATGGGCTCTTGAAGGTCGTGTGTCAGGAGGTTTGCTGCGTTGTTTCGACCGCCCATGCGGTGTGAGCGCTCCGTGGTCATATTTGCTCGACCTTTCAGCCGGCTTGTCGCGTCAGCTTAGTCGTGATTTGTCGGTCGGCGGACGCGTGGGATGTGATTTGACGGCGCGTCCTCACTCCGATGCAGCTGTGCTGATTTCTTTTTTCACAAAGGCGCAATTCTGAACGAGAATTATTACCTTTGTGCAGAATTATTTACAGATACTTCATAACAACACATGAAAATCATAGCTGACAGTAGCTCGACGCGCACCGAGTGGTCATTGGTCGAAGGCGATCGTGTGCTTGAAAAGGCTTTTACATCAGGTATTAACCCTTATTTCATGACGCGTCGCGAAATTTCGCATGCCATAAGGCTCGATTTGCCGGAGGTCTTCTTCCGCCGTCGCTGTGAGCATGTGTTTTTTTATGGCTCAGGCTGTGCGAATGTAGAGAAAAACCGCATTATGGAGTCCTCGTTGGTCGCTCAGTTCAAGACGCATGTCACTGTTGAGAGCGATTTGCTCGGAGCTGCACGCGGACTGCTTGTCCGAAAGCCCGGTTTGTCGTGCATACTCGGAACGGGTTCAAACTCCTGCCTCTATGACGGAAACGAAATTGAGCAGACCGTAAGCCCGCTCGGTTTTATTCTCGGCGATGAGGGCTCAAGTGCTTATATGGGCAAGATTATGATTGCCGACATGCTCAAGGGTATAGCGCCGAACGAACTGACCCAGAGCTTCTACGAGCGCTTCAATGTGTCGCACAATATGCTGATGAATGACATCTACAGCTACTCGATGCCTAACCGCACATTGGCGCGCTATTCGAAATTCCTGTCAGAAAATCTCGGCAACGAGTATGTCTACAATCTGGTCTATGACGCGCTTATGAGTTTCTTCACCCGCAATATCATTGCCTATGACTATGCCGAGTGGCCGATTTGCTTCGTCGGCTCGACGGCAGTGACTTACAGCGAGGTACTCCGCCGCGTCGCAACAGATTTCGGTGCGACCATCGACAAGATTTGTCCCTCGTCGACACCCGGCCTGATTGAATTCCATGCCGCTGATGTGACAGAGGCTGTCTAAGACGCTATTATTTGAAGTCAATCAGAAACTGCACGATTGACACCTTGCCGTCCAAGCCGAGTTTGCGGCGCAGACGGTAACGGGCTGTCTCCACGCCGCGGATAGTCAGATGTGTAAATTTGGCGATGTCCTTTGTCGACATGTTAAGTCTCAGCAGAGCGCAGAATTTCATGTCGATAGGCGTCAGAGCGGGAAATTGCTTGCGGAGGTTTCTGAAAAAGTTCTCGTGGATTAAATCAAAATTGTTGTGGAAAATATCCCAAAACTCGTTGTCGCCGATGTCTGAGTTGATGGTTTTTATCAGAGAGTCGAGTTCGTTTGATTCCAGAATGCCCATGCGGCACTGTCCGCCGATTGATTCTTTAAGGTTTTCAATGACCTGATGTTTGTAGCTCGCTTCAAGCGCCATACTTGCGAGTTCCTTGCTCTTGGCGCTCAATTCATTTTGAAGCAATTGTTTCTGCTGCTCGGAGATTATGCGCTCTTGTTCAAGGATTTTGACGTTCTGCGACACACGTTCTATCTCATGTTCGCGTCGCTGTCGGTTGACCTGCCGACGCGTGTAGATCTTTGTAAAAGCTGCAATAGCCCCCCCTAATAGCAGCGCGTACAGCGCTTTAGCCCAATATGTTAGGTGGAGGGGAACTGGCACTACGAAGCCGTATTTGACATGTGAGATAGGGTTGCCGAGGTCGTCAATCATGGTAGCATGGAATGTGTAGCTGCCATGTTCGAGTCCGACATAGGATATTCTTGGTTGGTTGGTGGTTTGGAATTGTTTCTGTGCGCCTTCGAGTGTGTAGACAAACCGTGGCGTTGTGAGGTCGTAGGACGGATAGCGGATTTTGAAGGAGATATTGCCCGGCACTTCGGCAGGCTCTTTGTCGTCATTGTTTATTTTTTCGAACTCAGTGTTGCCGTCGGCGTCGACGCTCTCGACCGACGCTATCGACATCGAGGCCGTCGGTTTGCTGACCGCTGTCATGGGCACACAGCCGACACCGTTGTTAACGGCGAAGTAGCAGTTGCCGTGTTCGTCGACATACACATTGTTGTTCACTCCGTTGCTCTGAAGCGAAAGCAGGTCGAGCGGAATAGTAAGCTGTCTGCGGTAGTGTCCGTTTTCATAAGAAATCAGAGAGTAGGACTTACGGGTCGACAGCCAGAAGCGGTTGTCGTCGACCGCAGTGGAGCGGTAGACATCGCGTATGGTCGGGAGGTCGTCGTGAAAATCGCTCATGGTTGTCAGTTTGTGGAGATTGTGGTTGTAGCAGTAGAGCGAATCTCCGTCGGTAATGACGATTTGTCCGCGAATTTTCATCACAAACGATGTGCTCAGCCTGCGGCCGTCGGCAATCGACCTTATTTTTTCGACTTTGCAGACAGAGTCGAGGCCGGAGGTCAGTTCGAGGTGTATCACACCCTGAGCCATGTGCGAGCACCATAAACTGCCGTCGGCGTCGATTTCCACCTGACGTATCGGCGAGCCGAAGCCCTTGATGCAGTGTGAGAGCGCCCATGTCGCGTTGTCGCTCTGATTGTAGACGCGTAAATCATAATATGAAGTCTCGATGAGAACTTCCTTATTATGTATGACGCCTTTCTTTATATCAGTACTGCTCATCGACTTGGTCACGGTGTGTCCATCGGGCATAATCTGCGAGGATTCCACGCCGCCACCGATCATTATCTGTTTGTCGAACGAATCTATGTGCCAGATTTGTGTTTGGCTCGTGCCCGAGTTGACTATGGTCTCGTCTTTATAAGAATATGTGTAAAGTCCCTGGTTGGTACATATCAGAAGTTTGTCGGCGATGCGATACATGTCGTAGGTCATGCCGATGTATGGTTCGCCGGCGTGTGGCATCAGCAGAGAGTAGGGGAGACCGGAATGTATGACGGATATGCCGTGGTCCATCATGACCCAGACATTTCCGGTCGAATCCTCCATCAGCCCAAGCACAGAGTTGTTGCCGAGTCCGTTGTCGAGGTTGTAGTGCCATTTAAGGCTGCCGTCGGCCGTAATGGCATAAACGCCGTTGCTGATAGTGCCGATGGCTATCGAGCCGTCGCTCATACGGCAAGCACGGTTTATTGTGTGCTTTTTCAGTTCGTTGTCGATAGAAGTGATGACAGGTTTTATCGTCCGGCTTTCGGGGTTCAGGCGGAAAATGCCTTCCTCTTCAGTGCAAATCATGGCCGATCCGTCGCCGCAGTCGAGCATGGCGACAATGTTAGAATTCTTATAATCGGCACGAGATGCCACTTCGGTAAACTGCATGCCGTTGATTTCGTATAAGCCTTTGCCGATGAGCTGGCTGTATAGATGACCGTTGTGGCTGAAAAGATAAAGCGGAGCGATATCGCGGTCATAGAAAGTTTTTATCGTGTTGCCGTCATATTCAAACAGGCTTCTGAACGACTGGAAGTAGATGTGCTTGTCAAACTGAATGACATCCCAGAATTCATCGTCATGAAAAACAAAATCGTCGGCCAAATTTTTGATTGAACGGAAGACTGTCTCGCCGTAATCATCGCGCTCGAGGTAGCCCAACTGTTCGTATGAGCCGAGATATATGCGGCCGCCGATGTTTTTGACTATTCGGACGTTGATCAGACATTCGGCTTCGACTTTTTTCCATCTTACGCCGTCGTATGTCAGCACTCCGTCGCTTGTAGCGAAGTAAAGCATGCCTGTGCTGTCTTGCGCAGCGCTCCAAGCTTGGGTCGCGCACAGTGACTGCTGATTGGCGTAGCTCGTCACAAGAGGCATAAAGGAGTATGCTGAAGACTCGATATGGGCTGTCATCACGACTGCCACCAACAATCCGAGCAGACGGAAGTACTTTTTTGACACTTTATTCATGATTTTAACATTTAAGGTTGGTGCCGCAAATATATGTAATTTATATAAAACTACAAAAATCTTTGTAAAATTTTTCACTCGCAACTCTCAGCTGTTCAGTCGGCTGCGGCGACGAACGTAGTAAAAACGTAGGGCTTAAACTTGTGAAGTGTTTATAACGTAGTTGAAAATTTGGAGTCAGCACACTTCGCGTAGTTACTTTGCAGCGATATTATTTTTTAACTTTTTAATTAATAATCGCATATCATGAAAAAAAGAGTATTGCTATTGTTTACACTTGCAGTGATTTGCTCGGCTTTCGGCCTGCATGCTATCACCGTCAAAGGAACAGTTGTCGACACTGCTAACGAGCCATTGCCCGGCGTGTCGATTAAAGTTCTCAATTCCGCTATCGGCACCATCACAGACTATGAAGGTGCATTTTCATTAACCAATGTAGAGCCTGATGCTACATTGCAAGTTTCTTATGTAGGCTATTTTACTAAAGATGTGAAAGTCGACGGCCGCACCAACATCGACATCATACTCGAAGAAGATATAGCCAAACTCGATGAGGTAGTCGTAATCGGTTATGGCACAGCGCAAGCCAAAGACCTTACAGCTCCCATCTCCGTAATCAAGGGTGAAGAACTTACAAATATCCCAACCACTTCCCCCATGGCCGCAATTCAAGGTAAAGTTCCCGGTGTCACAATTCTCAATTCCGGTACACCCGGCGCGGGCCCGAAAGTCCGTATCCGCGGTACAGGCTCATTCGGCAGCTCCGAGCCTCTCTATGTTGTCGACGGTATGTTCTACGACAACATCAACTTCCTTAACAACGACGATATTCAGGACATGTCGATTCTTAAGGATGCATCAGCAGCTGCAATCTATGGTGTGAAAGCAGCAAACGGCGTTGTGATCATCACAACCAAGAAAGGCGTTCACAATCAGCCCGCCCGCATCAGCTATAACGGCTACGTCGGTGTGCAGAGCGTGACAAAACGTCTCAAAATGGCTAACGCACACGAGTATGCAACCATGCTCCAGGAGGCTAACCCCACAGCCTACAATCCTGTTATTCAGGGTGCAATCGATGCATTCGGCGGCAATTTCGCCAACCTTCAGTTTGGTGCAGACACTGACTGGTATGACGAACTCCTCCGTGACGCACTCATGACCAACCACAGCATCAACATCTCAGGCGGCAGCGAGAAAGCTACCTATTCAATCGGTATGAGCTACCTCTATCAGGACGGTATCATGGACACCGACAACAACTACAACCGCCTCAACTTCCGCGCACAACTCGATTATGATGCAACAAACTGGTTGAAAGTAGGTTTCAGCGGCGTCTTCTCACAGGCAAAACAGCAGTTGCCTAACTTGAGCGCATGGCAGGTAGCATTCAATGCTCCTCAGTTCTTCCCGGTCTATGACGACCGTCGCGGCGACGATGTAACACCTATTAAATATGCATCGCCCGAGCAGGTAGGTATCAACAACAATATCTATAACCCCGTTGCTACAGCCAACTATACCAACTCGCTCAACAAGACCAATCAGTATCTTGCCAACTTCTACGCTCAGTTTAATATTCTCCCTGAGAAAATGAACCTCAAGACGAGCTTCGGCAAAGATTACTCGACAATCAAAGGCCGCACGTTCATCGAACCGTATTATGTCGGTCTCAATCAGCAGCAGGCTATCTCAAGCCTTACAAAGAACGTCACAACATATGACAACTGGTCATGGGACAACGTCCTTACCTATAAGGATAAATTTGACAACCATGGAGTAGGTGCAATGGTAGGCTACTCGATGCGTCAGGACAGCTACTATTTCCTCCAAGGCACAGTCAGCGGTGTTCCCGCAGGCAAGGAAGAATACTGGTACATAGGCAACGGCGATGCCGAAACAGCCAAATCAAGCGACAACGGCACACGCTACCGCAGCCAGTCATTCTTTACACGACTCAACTACGACTACGCAGGCAAATATATGCTTATGTTTACTTTCCGTGCCGACGGCACCTCGAAGTATCAGGAAAAATGGGGCTACTTCCCCTCTGTAGGCGCTGCGTGGGTTGCAACATCAGAAGATTTCATGCAGAACCAGAATGTATTCGACTACATGAAAGTTCGTGCAAGCTGGGGTAAACTCGGTAATGACAATGTAGCCGCATCAGACGGTTTCGCTTCAATCATCTCAGGCCTCGGCGCTTCGGGCGTATTCGGCAACAATACATATCCCGGCTTCAAGAATACATCTTATTTCAGCTGGCTCAAATGGGAAGTTGTGACTGAAACCAACGTTGGTGTAGAATTCACAACACTCAACAACCGCTTGGATGTCGATCTCGACTGGTACTACCGTCAGACTGACAATGCAGTTATCTCTCCGCTGCTTCCGTTCGAAAACGCCACACTTGCAGGTAACTACGGTACAATCGAAAACATGGGTGCTGACATTCAGGCAACATGGTCAGACCGCGTAGGTGATTTCAAATATCATGTAACAGCTAACGGTTCGTTGCTCCGCAACCGCGTTAAAGACCTCGGCGGTAAGAAGATGATTAAGGGCGGTAAGACTGCCAATATCGTAGGCGAAAAGATGAACTCATACTATGGTTACAAAGTAGTCGGAGTCTATCAGAACGAAGCTCAGGTAGCCGCAGATCCTATCGCAGTTGCCAACGGTCTTAAACCCGGCGACCTCATCTATCAGGATGTCAACAATGACGGTCAGCTCAACGGCGACGACCAGATGGCACTCGGTTCTTATATTCCCGACTTTACCTACGGTCTCTCGT
Organism: Muribaculaceae bacterium; assembly: GCA_017889945.1. Lineage (GTDB taxonomy): Bacteria > Bacteroidota > Bacteroidia > Bacteroidales > Muribaculaceae > CAG-873. The sequence goes on along the minus strand of JAGAOW010000016.1, from coordinate 4,270 downwards.
TCGGTTTCGAATACAAGAACTTCGACTTCTCGCTCAGCACACTCGGAACTGTAGGTGCGGAACTCTACAACCGCAAACGTGCTCTCCACTATCAGTCAGCTTACTACAACTTCGACCATGATCAGTTCAAGAATCGCTGGCACGGCGAGGGTACATCGAACACCGAACCTTCGGCTGCAGCACTTATGAACTCCTACACAACTCAGAACACCAACTCTTACTATGTTGAAAGCGCTGACTACTTCCGCATTCAGAACATAGCTCTCGGTTATACGTTCAAAAACATCAAGATGGGTTCATACAAACTCCCGAGCCTCCGCATGAGCATCAATGCCGACCGTCCGTTCTCGTTCTTCAAAGCTCATTCGTTCACACCCGAGCTTACGGATGCAGAAGGTTGGGATACAGAAGTATATCCTCTTGCTTCGACATTTACCTTCGGTCTTCAGATCGATTTCTAATCCACCATGTTTAAATCACATTTAAATCAATAAGATATTCAATGAAAACTCGAAATAAAATTTTCGCACTCGCAACCGGACTCTGTCTTATGGCCGGAAGCCTTACATCGTGCGACTATCTCGATATCGCGCCTGAAAACAGTGTGCCCGAAGAAAGCGTCGACTATACTGACATCGAAAATATGTATGCTCCCGTATCGGGATGCTACGCCACCATCCGTACGAACAACATGCACTGGGTCATCAACCTTGAGACAGTCATCCGCGACGGCGACGTTTGGTCAGGCCGTATCGACGACCAGGGAGATCTGTTGAAAATCAACAAGTTTGTCTACGGCACATTCTGGGGCATCAAAGAAATGTGGAATCAATATTACGGCATGATCAAGGTTGCCAACGGTGCTCTTGCATCGCTCGACGAATATGCCAAGAATATTACCACTGAAAGCGACATGAAGCTCAACCGCCAGTATCAGGGCGAGGTGCGCATCATCCGTGCGCTGGCTTACTATCGTCTGGCTCAGATGTTTGGCGCGGTAACTATACTTAAGAACAACGAGCAGTCGAATATGCGCCGTTCGAGCCGTGACGCAGTTCTCCGTTATGTACTCGAAGATCTCGAATATGCAATGACAAACTGCCCCGAGCTTCGTCCTAATGAGATGAATCATATGGGAGCTTTCACGGCATTTACCGCCAAAGCCCTTGCTGCAAAGGCAAATTTGATACTCGGCGATTATAAAGCTGTTGAAACCCTTACAAACGACATCATCAGCTCGGGCAAATTCGCGCTCTACAACGATTATTATGAACTGTTCAAGATACCCGGCGAACTTTGCAACGAATCTCTCATGGAATGTCAGTCGACATATTTCGGCATGGGTTCAGGCGAATCTGCAACAGTCGACCAATTCTTCAACTGCGCCGGTCCGGCTCTCAGCAACGCAACTCTTGGTCGCTCGTTTGGCGGCTGGAACTTCGTAGGCTACACAGAATCTTTCCAGAACTGGGTTGCTTCACGCAATGAAACAGTTCGTGCCGAAACAACATTCCTCCGCGGCGGTACAACCACACGTGACGGCGACTTTGTCAAGGCTGCAGGCAACACAGAGAACACATCTTGCTGGAACGGCAAATGGTATGTGCCCATCAATCAGATCATCGAAGGCCGTAACCAGTATGGCGGCGACAACAATGTCCGCATCATCCGTTATGCCGAAGTTCTGTTGATGAATGCCGAAGCACTCGTGCGTCAGGGCAAGAGCGGCGACATACCTTTCAACCTCGTCCGCGACCGCGCCGGTATGTCTAAAATCACAGGTGTGACCGTCGATCAGATTCTCGACGAACGCCGCATGGAACTTTGCTGCGAATGGGGTACACGCTATGAAGACCTTCTGCGCACCAACAAAGCCAACATCCTCGAAGGCTGGGCTGCAGACAGAGCTTATTTCCCTGTACCAGCAGAGCATATCATAGATTATCCCGAACTTCGTGAAGATCCTATTGATTGATGAGAAAAGCACTGTTAAATATAGCTCTCGGCGTTATGCTCGTTTCTGTGTCTGCGTGTGGAAACCACACGCATGACACAGGCGAGAGCACGCCTCCTGAAAAAGAAACCGCATTTGCATCAGACGACGAGTTTCTCGACTGGCTTCAGAAGACCCATTTCAACTATATGTGGGATGGAGCTGAGGCAACATCAGGCCTTGCTCCCGAGCGTATCCATATGGATAACGATTATCCGCAGAACGACCAGGCGGTCGTGACCACCGGCGGATCGGGCTTCGGCATCGCAGGCATTATTGCCGCTATCGACCGCGGCTTCGTCGACCGCAAAGCCGGTGTAGAGCGACTGACCAAGATTGTCGACTATCTCGGCAAGGCAGACCGCCATCACGGTGTGTGGTCTCACTGGATCGACGGTCCGACGGGCAAGACCAAACCCTTCGGACAGAAGGACAATGGCGGAGACCTGGTTGAAAGCTCGTTCCTTATGACAGGCCTTTTGTGTGCCCGCGAATATTTCAAAAACGGCAACGAAGAAGAAAAAGCGCTGGCCGAGAAAATCGACAAGCTCTGGCGCGAGATGGAATTCGACTGGTATACACAGGGCAAAGACGCGCTCTACTGGCACTGGTCGCCCGACTACGGCTGGGAAATGAATTTCCCGCTCGAAGGTTACAATGAGTGTCTGATTGCCTACATACTCGGCGCTTCGTCGCCGACACATCCGATTCCGGCCGAAGCATATCACAAATGCTGGGCCCGCAACGGCGATATAGTCAGCGACAAAAAATTCATGGACCTGCCTTTGGTGCTGAAATATAACGGCGCTGCAGATACCGGCGGACCGCTGTTCTGGTCTCATTATTCATATATCGGTCTAGACCCGCGGGGTCTTAAAGACCGCTATGCGGATTACTGGGAACTTGTCAGCAACCACGCAAAGACCGACTATCTCTACTGCGTCGCCAACCCGAAGGGATATAAAGGCTACGGCAAGGACTGCTGGGGTCTGACGGCAAGTTACTCGCCCGACGGCTATTCGGCCCACGCTCCCAACAACGACCTCGGCGTCATCACACCGACGGCCGCACTGTCGAGTTTCCCTTACACTCCTGAGGAGTCGATGCGCGCCGCACGTCATTTCTACGACAAAGGTGAACGTTATCGCGGCAAATATGGTTTCTATGATGCCTTCTCAGACGAGAAAAACTGGGTTCTTCCGCGTTATCTCGCTATAGACCAGCTGACGATAGCCCCGATGATTGAGAACTATCGCAGCGGTCTGCTGTGGAAGCTCTTCATGGGAGCGCCCGAAATACAGCAGGGTCTGGAAAAACTTGGCTTTACAACCTCTAAAACAACGCAAGAATGAAAATCTACAAATATATGGCATCTGCCGTTTCGGCTCTCACGCTGACTCTTGCTCTCGCTTCGTGCGGCAACAAGTCGGGTGGCGACGCCGACATGGATTCGTTTATTGACGAACTCATGGGCAAGATGACCCTTGAAGAGAAATTGGGGCAGCTCAATCTACCTGCCTCTGACGATATCGTGACCGGTCAGGCCAAGAGTAGCAATATCGGCAAAATGGTGGCCGAAGGCAAAGTTGGCGGAGTCTTCAACATCAAAGGTGTTGAGAAAGTCCGCGACCTGCAGCGCGTCGCTGTCGAAGAAAGCCGTCTCGGCATTCCTCTGATTTTCGGCATGGACGTCGTCCACGGCTATGAGACCGTATTCCCGATACCTTTTGCACTTTCGTGCAGCTGGGATATGGCATCGATTGAAAAATCGGCCCGCATCGCAGCCCGTGAGGCATCTGCAGCCGGTATCTGCTGGACGTTCAGCCCCATGGTCGACATCTGCCGTGACCCCCGCTGGGGCCGTGTGTCTGAAGGTTCGGGCGAAGATCCTTTCCTCGGCGCAGCTGTGGCCCGTGCGATGGTCAAAGGCTATCAGGGCGACAATACATTCAAGAACAACGACGAGATAATGGCTTGTGTAAAGCATTTCGCTTTATACGGAGCTATCGAGGCCGGTCGCGACTACAACACTGTCGACATGAGCCGCCAGCGTATGTTCAACGAATATTTCCCGCCTTACAAAGCAGGTGCTGAAGCCGGAGCGGGTAGCTTTATGACTTCGTTCAACACAATTGACGGCATTCCTGCCACAGCCAATCACTGGCTGCTTACCGACGTGCTCCGCGGCATGTGGGGCTGGAACGGCTTCGTCGTGACCGATTATACGGCTATCTCTGAAATGATAGCTCACGGCATGGGCGACCTTCAGCAGGTTTC
>JAGAOW010000226.1 GCA_017889945.1 Muribaculaceae bacterium | reverse complement strand
CGGTCGGTTTTGTGCGTTTCGCGGCGGCCGTGAAGCAGACAGATTGTGCGCTCGCGCCAAAGATTCTTGTAGAGGTTGACTACTTTGCCGATTTCTTCGAAAAGTTGCTTAGAGCTAAGAAAGATGTTTTTCATAGAAAAATAATTTTAAGAGTGAATGATAAGTTTGTTTGTGTTGCAAAGATAGTGTGCTTTTTGATAACTTGCAAATATTTTTGCAAGTTTTTTATCGGACGAGTCGGACGGCTGAGGGGCAGCTAATCAGAGGACGAGTCGGACTGGTCGGACGGCTGAAAATTAACTGATTGTCTGTCTGGTCAGACTATTGAGAGTCTGACAATTGGAGGTGACAGGAAGACAAAAACAAAGCGAGGCGACCGGAATGGGCTGCCTCGCTTTGGTATGGATGTGTGCCGTTTGGTTAGTTTTTGAGCATGCGGGAGAAGATTTCGGATTGGGATTTGCCGATTGATGAGTCGTCGGTCAGTTCCCAGTATGATGTGTTCATCTCCATCAGGGCCTGAGTGGAGACTATCCAGCTCTGAATCCAGCCTGTGAGGGTCGAAAGCGCGCCCCAACCCGAGTCGGCGTCGGAAGCCCAGTAGTCCCAGTTCTTGTAGTTGAAGGCGCGGAACCAAGCGCCGTCGACGTTGCGGATGCTGTCGCTCGAAGCCTGAATGCGGGTCAGGAAGTCGGAAAGCTGCCGGGTGGCGTTGATGATTTTGGGGTCGTCGGTGGCACGGGCGGCTTCGTTGAGGCCGAAGAAGGCGAAATTGCAAGTGTAGAGCATGTCGGCAATGGGGTCGCCGTTGTCGAAAATCAGAGGCGATTCGTTAGTGCCGTATGCTTCGTTGGAGGGAACGCGGCCATACAAGCCGTTGGCGGGGTCGCCGAGCTGTTCGCGTATGGCGCCGCATTCAACCTGACTTTTGAGGACTTCGTCGACCATGGTGTCGAGCCACTGACGGTGTTGGTCGGTGGGCGATACGCGGTAGAGCCAGGCGAGGGGAAGAATCATGCGGGCTTTTTCCTGCTGCAGGCCGTTGGTCCATCGCCATTTGTCGGGGTAGGCCTCCATGGTCCGTGCGATGCCGCTTTCGGCCATGTCGAGCAGGGGCTGATAGCCGGTCTGGCGATAGAGCCACAGGTAGCAGGCCCACATCCATGATTCGAAGTGGGGATGAGGACTGACGAGGTCGCGATTGCGATAGAAATCGAGGCCGTTTTTCTGTATGTCCTGATCTTCGAGTCTTTCGCCACGGAAACCGAAACGGCCTGTGGTGCGGAAGTTGCCGAGGATGGCTTCGACGATTTTGTCGTCCCACTTGCTGTCGCCGAGCAGGTCGGCAGCCACAATCATGCCGAGGATGGAACGGGCGTTGTCGTCGCCGTAATATATATGTTTATGTGTCTGCGCCCAGCCGAGCAGGCCGTAGGAGGGGCTTTGGGGGTCGTTGCGCGGGCCGTCGCGGAACTCGTCGAACGAATAGTCGACAAGGCGTCGGGAGATGTCCATATAGTTGTCGTTGCCGAGGAGCTTGCCGGCGATGGCGAAGGTCATCGAGGCTTCGCCCTGAACGTCGTCGCGCATCCAGTAGCGGTAGGACTGTGTGCCGTCGCCGTAGATGGCCGAGCAGTGGCCTTCGAGTATGCCGAGCGAGCCGTCGCCGTCAGCGACAGAGTCGGGGAGGGCCGGACCGACGGGCATGAGGCCGTCGCCCTGATAATGGTCGAGCCAATCGGCTTTCCATGTGGAGTCGACGAGGAAATGGCCGTTGAAGAACCACCGGACGCCTTTGCGGACCGAAGCGAGTCGGGCCGAGTCGGGCAGCACGTCGTCGCGGCCATATGACGGGGTAATGAGGGTGGGCCATGAAGCGAAGGTCACTTTTGAGCCTGTGAGGTCGGAGATGAGGGTTTTCCAGAAGGATTTCCAGCGGTGGGCCGGAGTGAATCTGAGGCGAGAGAAGTCGCTGAGTTTCGAAGTTGTGACCCAAAGATTGTCGGAGGGCCGGTAGACGAGCGGATGGGCGGTTGTGCCCTCAAGGCCGTAGGCCGCGGTCTCGAAGCCTGCGACTCTCGCGACGACCATCAGCGGATTGCTGACCGCCTGGGGAATGAACCACCCGCGGTTGACCGACAGGAGATCCATAGGCCGCAGGTCGGGGCTGAGGCTGTCGATGACGACTACGCGTTCGAATTCGATTTTGCGAGGAAGGGGGATGGTGTCGTCGGGCGAGGCGTATTCGGCGTAAACGCGCAGGCGCTTGCCGTCGATCAGCGAGAGAGCGTCGGGAGTCAGGCGGGTCACGCTGTCGGGATAGCCGGGGCTGAGGAGCAGGACTGTGGCTTCGTCGGGCGCTTGTTCGAGCAAGGCCATTACGTCGGGCTCACTGACAATCTCGAAGCCGCTGTCGTGGAGCAGGGCTATGAGGTCGTTGTCGCCGGAGGCTGTGGCGTAGATGGTTTTGCGGCCGGAGCAAGAGCTTATGCAGCAGATGGCGGCAGCGACGGCAGCCAGGAGTGTGCAACGACGGATGAGTCTAAAAAAGGTTGACATGGTAAAAAATATTGGTTTAGGATTGATTGACTATTTGTAGTTGTCGGCGATTTCGCGTATGGCGAAGAACATGCGTCGGTCGGCGTCGGTCAGGGTCAGACCGCGACGCGCCATGACGCGCTCGGCCACGTCGAAGAATTTCGACATCGGGACGTCGCTGAAGCCTGCCGTGCCGCCTTCGCTGAATGAAGCGACGAAATTGCGCTGGAAGCCTGTGCCGTGGATGTTGACGCCGACGCCGATGACGGTTGCGGTGTTGAACATCGTGTTGATGCCGGCTTTTGAATGGTCGCCCATAATCAGTCCGCAGAACTGCAGGCCTGTGCGGAGAAAGCGGTGGGCGGGGTAGTTCCAGAGCTTGATTTCGGTGTAGTCGTTTTTGAGGTTTGACGCCACGCAACCTGCGCCGATGTTGCACCAAGAGCCTATGACGGCATTGCCGAGGAAGCCGTCGTGGGCCTTGTTTGAGTAGCTGTGGATGACGACGTTGTTGAGCTCGCCGCCGACTTTCGACCACGGGCCGACGGTGGTGCCGCCATAGATTTTCGAGCCCATGTTGACTGTGGAGTGGCGGCAGACGGCAATAGGTCCGCGCAGGGCCGAGGCTTCCATCACTTCGGCGTCAGGGCCGATGTAGACCGGGCCGCCGTTGACGTTGATGAAGCAGCATTCGGCCACGGCGTTTTCGTCGAGGAAGACGAGCGAGGGGTCGCCGACGACAGTCACTGTCGGGCTGAGCGGCGCACTTTTGCGTCCGGCGGTAAGCAGGCGGAAGTCGGCCGTGATTTCGTCGGCGTTCATAGTGAAGATGTCGGTCAGGCCTCGCAGGCGTTTGGCCGTGCCGGGGTAAATGATTCGCTCGACGGCGTTGCCGCGGGATGCAATCAGGTTGGAATCTGAGGCGTAGAGCGCCTGACCGGGGCTGAGCGAGGCGACGGCGTCGGCCAGGGCGGCGTCGGGGATGATGTCGGCCGAGAGTGTTATGGCTTCGTCGGATTTGCAGCCGTCGGGCGCAGGGCCGGGGAAGAGTTCCGAAAGATAGTCGGCTGTAATATATGAATAAGAGCCGGGCAGGAATTTCTGCCACTTTTCGCGCAGAGTGAGTATGCCGACACGCAGCTCCGAAACGGGGCGCGTGTAGGTCATCGGCATTAGGTTGTCTCTGATGTCAGTCGGGTCGGCAAGAATATAGTCCATATGCAAGAGATACTTGTTTGCAGGATGATTTCTAAGGTTTAGGACGCAAAATTATCGAAAAAGGAGTAATTTTGCAATCATAAAGAATAGTAGTATGGAATTTATATCGACAGAGCTTCAGGATGTATATATAATAAAGT
>JAGAOW010000225.1 GCA_017889945.1 Muribaculaceae bacterium | reverse complement strand
TTCTTCACGTTGCTGTCGGCTTTGCGTATGGTCTTTACCAGACGGTCGAGCGATGTGGTTGTCGTCAGATTGCCGAATACGACAGTCGCCTTCTTGGCGCTTATTTCAGTAACAGTGCCGACTGTGCCTGCTCCGTCGAGCAAAACGTTGTCACCAACGGCTATCATGTCGGTCTTGGGCGGTTCTTTATGCTCTTCGCGACGTTTTTTGTTGCGACGCGATGCTTTGTCGAGCAGTTCGTGACGGTCGTTGTGGCGGCCGGATTCGAGTTGCTGTTTCTGCTCTGCAAGCTGACGGCGGGCGGAAACGGTTTTCTCTTTATCGGCCTGCGAACGGCGGATGTCATGAATTGTGCGTTCGATGGCTGCATTGCTGCCTTCGATTATCCGCGCAGCTTCCTGACGGGCGTCGTCGATGATTTTTCGCCGTTGCTGACGCAGCTGCTCGGCATCGTTTTCATAGCGTTGCAGCCGTTCGTCGAGCTTTTTTTCTTTGTTTTTGACCGCTGCGCGCTTGTTTTCCCAATATCGTTTGTCGCGGTTGATATCGAGCAGATATTTGTCGGCATTGATATAATCGCTGCCTACAATATTTTCGGCATCGGCTATAATATCGGCAGGCAAGCCTGTCTTGCGGGCGATTTCGATGGCAAATGAACATCCGGCATTGCCGACAGACAGGCGGAAGAGCGGCCGCATCAGATGACGGTCGTAGAGCATCGAACCGTTGACGAGTCCGGGGGTATCTTCGGCAATCAACTTCAGATTGCGGAAGTGGGTAGTCACAATTCCCCACATGCCCATCTCGTTGAAGCGTTTGAGAAGGGCCTGGGCGATAGCGCCGCCAATCTGCGGTTCTGTACCTGCACCGAATTCATCGATAAGCATGAGTGTGTTGCTGTTGCCTCGAGCAACAAAAGTCTTCATGTTGCGGAGATGCGACGAATATGTACTCAGGTCGTCCTCGAGCGATTGGTCGTCGCCGATATCGAGCATGATGCCGTCCATGATTCCGACTGTCGAACCCTCGTCGATAGTTGGCAACAGGCCGCATTGTATCATATATTGGATGATGGCCACGGTTTTGAGTGTCACAGACTTGCCTCCGGCATTCGGACCTGAGATGACAATGATGCGTTCGGTCGGCGTAAGTTTTATGTCGAGCGGTACAACTTCTTTACCTTGTCGCGCGAGAGTCTGACGCAGAATGGGGTGTACCGCATTGCTCCAGTCCATTTCGCAGCCATCGCCGATGCGTGGCATCGCGGCGTTGTTGGCTATAGCAAAACGCGCTTTGGCATATATGAAATCAAAAGTGGCTGTTATGCTGAGGCTGTCGCTGATTTCATTGATATACGGACGAAGCAATTCGGTCAGTGCTGCGAGTATGCGGCCGATTTCGCGACGTTCGTCAATTTCGAGCTCGCGGATGCGGTTATTGGCTTCGACGACTTCGGCCGGCTCTATGAAAATTGTTTTTCCCGATGCGGATTCATCGTGGACTATGCCGGCTATCTTCCGTTTATTCATCGGCGACACTGGAATCACAAGACGTCCGTCGCGCACTGACGGAGTTGCATCGGCTTCGATGTATCCGTCTTTGACAGCCCGCGACATCACGCGGCGCATCAGCGAGTTGATAGTTCCGTTCATCGAGCCAAGAGCCGAACGGATAGATGCCAGTTCAGGCGACGCGTTGTCTTTGATATTTCCCCAGCGGTCGATGATTCTGTCGATTTGGCCGACCAGTTGCGGAAAGGTCTGAAGTGACAAGGCGATTGCGTCTAGGCGCGGGTAGGGCGATATGCCCTCGTCGTTGCGCGCATTTTTGAAAAAGACGGCAATGTTGGCCATGGCCGTAAGCGTCGCGCGCAATTTCACAAGGTCGTTGGCTGATATCGAAGCGCCTTCGAGGCGTATGGATGCAAGAACGGGTGCAAGATCGTGGATATTTCCGATTGCAAGCGGACTGTCGCCACTTGTTATTCTGACCATTTCGGCGCTTTCTTCCAGGCGTCTGATCACATTGCTGCGGTCTGAGTCGAACGACATTTCGTCGACTATCAGCCGGCCCGGCGCAGAGGTGCACAGATCTTTCAGTTGCTCACGGATTGTATCAAATCCTATCTTATGTTCAAGAGTATCGGGGTAAATCATATTTTCTTACGCAAAATTATCGAAAAAATCGTAACTTTGAAAAATGAAACAGATATCAGCGATAATATTATCCTTATTGTTTTTGACGTTTATGCCCGCCGTAGCTGCCGAATGGGCGCTTCCGACGCTTTCTATTGTCAATATGCGCTCTGAGCCGCGACATTCAGCCGAACTGGCCTCGCAGGCGCTCATGGGTATGCCGGTCAAGATTATTGAGCGTCAGGGCGACTGGTGTCTGATCGAGACGCCCGATTCTTATCGCGCTTGGGCTGAGGCTGATGCACTCAGCGTCAGAAGCGACAGCCGGATGAACGACTGGCGCGACAGCGAGCGGCTTGTGGTCACAGCAGTCTATACGGTCAGATGTTATTCGAAGCCGAGTTCCCGTCAAGTGAGCGACGTTGTTTCTGATTTGGTCAACGGCGACATTGTCGAGCAGGCAGACGCAGAGACTGTCGACGGCCGTATTAGCATCTTGCTTCCTGACGGACGCAAGGCGTGGGTCGACAGCGATGCAGTCACTCCGATACGCCGCTGGGCGATGCAGGACTTTGACTCTCAACTTATCTTAGATATGGCCTCGTCGATGATGGGGCAGCCTTACCTCTGGGGAGGTACATCGACCAAAGGCGTCGACTGCTCTGGACTTGTCAAGGTCTGCTATCTCGCCAATAGCATAATCCTTCCGCGCGATGCCGCTCCGCAGGGCCGTGTAGGCAAACATATTTCTACCGACAGTCTGAACGAGTGCAAATCGGGTGATTTGCTCTTCTTCGGCAACGGTCGGACGGGTCGAATAACACATGTGGCTATTTACGACCGGGACAAGCAATATATCCATTCGTCAGGACGAGTGCGCCGCAACAGTTTCGACCCGAATGACAGCATTTATCTTGGCCGTCCGGTGCTTCATGCCGTTCGTATCGACGGCCATATCGGAACGCAGGGCATCGTAAGGGCCGCTGACCACCCGTGGTATTTTAATCTTTAACCTTATTTGAACCAATCATATATGAACCGACGTAATTTCTTGAGAACGAGCTTGCTCGGAGCTGCTGCAACAGTTGTATCGCCGCTTTCGTTTTCGGCTGCCGGACAGTCAGTCAAGCAGGTCTCCCAATCGGGGAAACTTAATCTGTCATTTCAGCCCTATGAGCTGAAACTCCGTCATGCTTTCAATCTCGCCAGTTCGCAGCGAACGACTACTCCCGGCGTTCAGGTACGCATCGAATATGATGGAATTGTCGGTTACGGCGAGGCTTCAATGCCTCCATATCTCGGCGAAACAGTCGCTTCGGTAACGTCGTTTCTGTCGCGTCTTGATTTACAGCAATTCTCAGATCCGTTTGCAATAGAGAGCATTCATGACTACATGGATTCCGTTGCTTCTGCCGATCGTGCGGCCAAAGCTTCTGTCGACATTGCTCTTCATGACCTGTGCGGAAAGATTATGGGTCGGCCGTGGTACAAGATTTGGGGGCTTAACTCCGACAATGCGCCATGCACATCGTTCACAGTCAGCTATGACAGCAATCCTGACGAATTTAAAGCAAAGATCGACGATGCATCCCCATACAAGGTAATAAAGGTTAAAATGGGTCTCGGACACGATAAGGAGACTATCCGCGCCATCAGGCGCTACTCCGATGTTCCTGTTTGCGTCGACGTTAATCAGGGCTGGACCGACAAGGACAAAGCCCTCGAAATGTGTCATTGGCTCAATGAGAACAATTGCCTCTTTGTCGAACAGCCCATGCCGAAAGATATGATTGAAGAAACCGCATGGCTCAGAGAGCGCTCGCCTCTGCCGATTATTGCCGATGAATTTGTTCAGCGTCTGTCGGGTGTCAGGCTTGCGGCCCAGGCATATGACGGTATTAATATAAAGTTGATGAAATCTACCGGCATGCACGAGGCATATAAGATGGCTGTCCTTGCCAATGCGCTGGGCATGAAAGTGATGCTTGGCTGCATGACTGAGACTTCGTGTGCTGTTACTGCGGCTGCTCAGTTGTCCCCTATGGCTGACTGGGCCGACCTCGACGGCAATCTTCTGATTGAAAACGACCTTTTCGACGGTCTTAAAATCGTCGACGGCAAAATCACTATTCCCGACCGTCCCGGAATTGGCATCATCCCTGTTTCATGACAAAATAAAAGTATGCATTCTGTATAATTGATGCATACTTAAAAGTTTACGATACAAAATCAGGCGGGCATTTACATCAGTAAATGCCCGCCTTTAAATTCCGTTTGTTGTTGTAAGCTAATGGAAATTATTCAGCTACTTCAGCAGCGGAAACTTCAACAACTGTATCAGCAGCAGCGCTGTCAACAGCTACTTCAACTTCAGCAGCTTCAACAACGGGAGCAACTTCAGCAGCTACAGTGTCAGCAGCTTCTTCTGCTTTGTTACCATTACCGCAAGAGAAAAGCGATACGCTAAATACAACAGCAAGTAATAAAACTAACTTTTTCATTTCTGTTTGAATTTAATAAATAAAACAATATTGTTTACGCTTTTAAAACGTCGCAAAGTTATATCCTTTTTTTTTATCTGCAAAACATTTTTTTAGATTTTTCACGGGAATTCGCTGAAATATATAAAAAAGATGTTCTACAACATATTTTATACTATGGCCGTTTTCGCCGTAGTTAATTGAGCCACAAGGTTATTGGCCGTTTTTACGGCTTTTGTTATGTGATCGCATATGTGATCAGCGCCAATCAGACGATCGATGCCGGCGTTCTCAAGAGATTCGCGTACATTAGGTTTGACGCCCGAAAGAACGATATGGATGCCTTCTTTGTGCGATGAGTTGATGAGTATCTCAAGGTTATGCAGGCCGGTGGCATCGATGAATGAGACTTTACGCATACGAATTATGCGGACAATTGGCTTGGTGCCTATTGTGGAGCGCATGAGTTCGTCGAATTTTGTAGCCACACCGAAGAAGAACGGACCGTCGATTTCGTAGACGCTGACGCCTTTGGCAACGTCGAGGAGTTCGTGGTGGTCCTGGCTAAGGTCTGTACCCTCGGCAACGTCAAGTTTCTCTGAATATACCTTTATTTCTGTGTTCTCGGTCACACGGCGCAGGAAGAGAACGACTGCGAGAAGCAAACCGATTTCGATTGCGATTGTGAGGTCGAAGATGACAGTCAGCAGGAAAGTCACAATCATTACCGACACATCGCTCTTCGGAGCTTTAAACACACCGACAATCGTTCGCCAGCCGCTCATGTTATATGCAACGACCATCAGCACAGCGCCGAGGCAGGCCATCGGAACATAGTTGATCAGAGGCATAAGGAAAAGGAAAATCAGCAGCAGGACGAATGCATGGACAATGCCGGCGACAGGTGTGCGTCCGCCGTTTGAGATGTTGGTCATAGTGCGGGCGATGGCGCCGGTAACGGGGATGCCTCCGAAGAACGGAACTGCGATGTTGGCGATGCCTTGACCGATGAGTTCGGTGTTGCTGTTGGTGTGCGAACCTGTGACACCGTCGGCCACTGTCGCGGATAGAAGTGACTCAATAGCGCAAAGCACGGCAATCGTGAAAGCCGAAGGCAGCAGCATATTGATGGTCGCCATGTTCAGGTCGAAGCCGTGAGGCGTCGGTATGTCGGTAGCCATAGTTCCGAAGCGGTCGCCGATTGTCTCTACATGGAAGCCGCCGGTAAAGTGGCTGAGCAACCATGTGGCCGCAGTAACGAGTATAATCGAAATCAGTGCGCCGGGCAATTTTTTGGATATACGCGGAGCGACGATGATTATCAGCAGCGAAACCAAGCCTGTGGCAAGTGTCATCCATGAAATGTTTGCGAAATTTTTGATATAGACAATCCATTTGGGAATGAACTGGCCGGGAATGTCGCGCAGTCCCAGTCCGAAAAAGTCGTTTATTTGGGTCGAGAATATTGTCAGTGCGATACCTGCCGTAAAGCCTATGACAATGGGATAGGGGATAAATTTTATTACCGTACCGAGACGGAACACGCCCATCAGCACAAGGATAACGCCGGCCATGAATGTGGCGATGGCGAGTCCGTGAAGGCCAAACTGAGCGATGATGTTGTAGACAATGACGATAAACGCTCCGGTAGGGCCACCGATTTGCACGGAGTTGCCTCCAAAAAATGACACGAGAAATCCGCCGATAATAGCGGTAATAAGGCCGATTGTGGGGCTTACGCCTGAAGCGATGCCGAAAGCGATTGCAAGGGGAAGAGCGACAATGCCGACTACAATTCCGGCAATGATGTCGTCTTTAAGCCGCGACATACTGTAGTTGCGCAGCGAGCCGAATAACTTCGGACGGAAATCGATTGTTTCCGAAAATTTCATAATGTGATATTCTAATTGTACCTACTTACTATATCGCGACTCTTGCGATATATCTATCCTAATTGTATTGAAAAACCTTTTTACGCTGCCAAGTTACAAAAATATCTTGATAAAACAGCCATTAGGACTGCTTTATCAAATTATATCTGTAAAGTCAAAGACTTAAAGACCTATAAATTAATTAAGGATATAAGCGTATGCGTCAAACTGATTATTTGATGTCGGGCTGCAAGTTTGCGGCTTTTTTGCGGAAAATGCGGGCCACAATCTGAGCTATTGCCCCGTCGCCCGTCACATTGCAGGCCGTGCCGAAGCTATCCATAGCTATATAAAGGGCTATCATCAGTGCATTGTCGGCTTCCGAAAAACCGAGCATCGACGAAAGAAGTCCGAGCGATGCCATGATTGCTCCGCCGGGCACACCCGGAGCTGCTACTATTGTTATGCCGAGCATTGCTATAAAGCCGGCAAACATCGGCAGATCGAAAGGCATGCCGTGGGTAATCATAAGCGCCATTGCACATGCTACAATCTTTAGCGTCGAGCCTGACATGTGGATTGTCGCACACAACGGAACGACAAAGCCTGCGATATTTTTGTCGACACCGACGGCTATGGTCTGTCGGAGCGTGACGGGAATTGTGGCTGCCGAAGACGCTGTGCCGAGAGCCGTGAAATAAGCCGGCATCATGGTCCAAAGAGCCTTGAACGGATTCTTGCGCGAAAATAGTGACGCCAGACAGTACTGCAGCACAAGAAGCCCGACATGCAACGCAAAGATTACCAATATGATGCCTGCAAATGTTTTAAGCATTTGTCCGACCTCGCCGCTTATTGTCATTGACATGAAAATGCCGAAGATATACAGCGGGAGCAACGGGATGATTACCGAACTGATAGTCTTGTTGATGACTTCTCGGAAGTCGGACATCACATTGCGCAGACCGTCGGTTTTCATGTTCGCAAGACAGAGCCCGAGCGTAAATGCGAGAACCAGAGCGCTCATCACATTCATCAACGGGTTTATCTCAATGTTAAAATACGGAGCGAGAGCCGGTGCCGACTCTTTTGCCGCTACATATGCATCGGTTTTGATAATCGACGGGAAGGCAAGATCTGAAAAAAAATATGACAGCATGCCCGATGCAAAAGTCATCAGATAGGCTATTAAAGTTGTGACGACAAGCATCTTTCCGGCATTCCGGCCTATGTCGGATATGGCAGGAGCTACGAAACCGACTATCAGAAGAGGTATGATGAAGCCAAGAAACTCGCTGAAAACGGAGTTGAACGTGACAAATACTCGCGCAAGCCATTCGGGGACTATAAGGCCGGTCGCAATGCCGAATGCTATTGCAAGGAGTATACGGGGCAATAGTCCGAATTTAATGGGATGTTTCATGCAACAAAAAGGTAGATTCAAGGTTTCAATGATTGCCCTCAGGCTTTTTCTTCGTCCTGCAGCTCCTGTTCATCTTCGGGCGAATGCTTAGGCACAAGGCGTGAGCTTATTTCCCACAAAGCATACACCGGAATAAACACTGCAAAGAGCGTAAACGGGTCGCCGGTCGGAGTGATGAGAGCTGAGAGGATAAGGATTGCGACGATGGCGTGTTTGCGGTATTTGCCGAAGAACGGGCGCTTCAGCAGGCCCATCTTGCCCAAGAGCCATGCCAGCAGAGGCAGCTCGAAGACCATGCCCATCATGAGGATAATCATAAAGAAATTATCCATATACGAATCCAACGAAATCAGCCCTTCAATTTGGTCGCTGATAGTGTATTGCGACAAAAATCTGACGGCTAACGGCAGGACTAAGAAGTAGCCGACCATGACCCCCAGAAAAAACATGAGATTGCCGAAAAGGAAAGCCCGCTTGATGCCGTGCTTTTCCTTCTCGTAAAGTGCCGGTTCGACAAAAGTCCACAATAAATATATTATAACAGGGAAGCCGGCGACAAAAGCCAGCCAGCATGAGGCTGACATGTGGATGAAGAACTGCGTCGTCAGCTGCATGCTGACCAGATGGACCGAAAAATTATTGTCTGTGGCGAGTTCTGCCGGCAAAATGCCTGCGCCCGAAATCAGGTCAAAAAACTTATAAGTTATAAAATCTCCCTGACACGGTCCAAGAATAACATGGTCGAAAAACCAGGGCATAATCAGAAATGCAATCACGCCGAGTGTGACGACCACTCCTGCAATCTTGAACAGAACCGAGCGCAACGCGTCAAGATGTCCCCAAAAGGACATTTCAGTCTGATTGTCTGCCATAATTAGTCCGTAGACTTATTTATTTTTTGTCTGCTTTATCCTTGTCCGACTTGTCGTCATCCTTATCGATAGGCTTGTTTATTTCAGCTTCGGCTTCTTTCAGGCCCTGCTTGAAGCTGTTGACACCTTTGCCGAGCCCGCGCATCAGTTCGGGAATCTTCTTGCCGCCAAACAGCAGAAGGACTACAATGAGGATTATAATTAATTGCCAGCCACGGATATTCGAAAAAAATAGAGGCATCATATTAAGGATATTCATCTGTGTATGCTTATGTTGGTTGATTAATGGTTTGAGTTTTCAGTTTGTAAAGTTAGGAATTATTTTCGACACATCGAAAATCTATAACTATTATTTAAGAGCAATTAATATATGTGACATATTATTCATATAAAAAACTTCACATTTGTTCGCGGCGTGCCGGCTCTTATTTGCGTTTCCCGCGGCCTATCCTTATGCCGAGTAGAAACGGTATGATTAGAAATACAAGAACGAAGGCGATGATTATGACCAATTGCCATCCGCGGATATTTGCAAGAAATGCTGAGAGCATAGCTATTCTTAATCTATGATTTTAAAACGATTTCAATTCTGTCGTAAAATTAGGGATAAATTCCCGAAAAATAGCTAACTTTGCAGCCTAATTACCAACCATAGTAACAAAATAATAATGAAAGCTTATGTATTTCCCGGGCAAGGCGCCCAGTTCGTAGGCATGGGCAAAGACCTCTACGACAACAATCCTGAAGCCCGCGAGCTTTTCGAAAAAGCTAACGAAATTCTCGGTTTCCGCATTACCGACCTCATGTTCAATGGCACAGACGAAGACCTTCGTCAGACAGCCGTTACCCAACCGGCAATATTCCTCCATTCAGTAATTCTTGCCAAATCTCTTGGCGACGAATTCCGTCCTGACATGACCGCAGGCCATTCGCTCGGCGAATTCTCGGCTCTTGTAGCTGCCGGCGCATTGAGCTTCGAAGACGGCTTGCGTCTCGTTGCAGCTCGTGCTCACGCCATGCAGAAAGCTTGCGAGCTGAAGCCCTCGACTATGGCTGCTGTGCTTGCTTTGCCCGACGAAAAAGTCGAAGAAATCTGTGCAGGCATCCCCGGCATCGTCGTTTGTGCTAATTATAACTGCCCCGGGCAGATTGTGATTTCCGGCGAAATCGAAGCCATCGACGCCGCTTGCGAAAAACTGCTTGCTGCCGGTGCTAAACGCGCTCTCAAACTCAAAGTCGGCGGCGCTTTCCACTCGCCTTGCATGGAACCCGCCCGTGCCGAACTTGCAGAAGCAATCGACCACACCACATTCTCTGTCCCGACAAGCCCCGTATATCAGAATGTTGATGCTTTGCCTCACACTGATCCGGCTGAAATCAAAGGCAATCTCATCGCACAGCTTACAGCTCCCGTGCGTTGGACTCAGTCTGTCAAGAACATGATTGCCGACGGCGCTACAGAGTTCGTCGAACTCGGCCCGGGCAAAGTCCTTCAGGGTCTTGTTTCGAAAATCAATCGCGAAGTAAGCGTTTCAGGTCTTCAGTAATAGAAGCGCTACTAAAATATAATAGGCGATGTGCCGCTCCGGC
>JAGAOW010000224.1 GCA_017889945.1 Muribaculaceae bacterium | reverse complement strand
GTGGTGCGGCGAGAATCGAATCGCGGCACAGGAAGTTTATTTTGATTTGCATGGGATATCCCATCCAACCGAAAATATCGATGTTGTCCCATCCTTCTTTGTTGTCATTGCGGGGAGGATAGTAGTTGATACGCACTTTGTGATAGTAGCCGTTATGGTCGTTGCCTTCGCCTCCACAGTTCACGCCATAGAGGTCGGGCTGCTCCTCGGGTAAAAGAATCGACTCGAGAGTGGAAAGCTTCGACACTTCTTTTGTACGGAAGTTTGCGGGTTCGTCGAGCACGAGACCGTCGCGGTTGCCGAGGATGTTGGTAGAGAACCAGCCTGAGAGACCGAGGCATCGAGTGCCGATGATGGGAGCGAAACCTGATTTGACGAGTGTCTGACCTGTCTTGAAGTCTTTACCTGCGATAGGCATGCCGGTCTTTTCGCTGAGTTCCCACATAGCGGGAATGTCGACGGTTGTGTTGGGAGCGCCCATGATGAAGGGAGCGCCTTCGTTGAGAGCTGCGTAAGCGTAGCACATAGAGGGAGCGATGTGCTCTTTGTCGTCGGCTTTCATAGCGGCTTCGAGAGCAGCGAGAGTGCCGTGGACTTTTTCGTCGACGGGAACGTAGACTTCGGTAGAAGCAGCCCAGAGGACGACTACGCGGTCAACGCCTGTTGTTTTCTTGAAGTTGCGGATGTCTTCGCGGAGCTGTTCGGCCATTTCCCAACGAGTTTTGCCGACCATGATGTTGTCGCCATCGAGGCGTTTGGCATAGTTGTGGTCGAAAGCGGCTTTCATGGGTTTGATAGCCTCGAGTTCGTCTTTAACGGGGTTGATGTCTTTTTCTTTGAGGACTTCAGCGTTGATGGCGGATTCGTAAGCGTTAGCGGGATAAACATCCCAAGCGCCGAATACGATGTCGTCGAGAGATGCGATAGGAACAATCTCGTTGTATTTGAGATATTTTGTTTCTTTACCGTCGCTGACGCGGATTTTGTCGTATTGTGTCATAGAACCGACGGGTTTGGCAAGACCTTTGCGGGTCATAAGGACGCCGGTCATGAAAGTAGTGGTAACGGCGCCGAGTCCGACGACCATCACACCGAGTTTGCCCTGTGCGGGCTTAACATTACTTTTGCTCATTGTCAAAGTTTTTTTTGATTGAGTTGTTATTTTTCTGATTCTATATTGCGTTACAAAAATTTCAATCGGCCGGAGGCGGCGACGGGTTGAAACTGCAATGGAAAATTGCGTGTAAAAGTACTGATAGTTTTTTAACTGCAAAAAATAATTTAGGATAAAGATGGTAAAAAAATACGATTTATAGTTAATGTTTTGGCTGATTTATTAAAATAGTATAATTTTACTAATGTTTCGATGATTTGCAGTTAAAAAGTCAAAAAGCGGTATTATGGAATTAATTCAATATTTGCCTTCGTCGAGCAGTCGGACAAAACGGCGGCAAATTTTTTCGTGACGGACTACCATGTAGACGAGCAGCGAGTTGAGGACAATGAGTTCGAAAGCGAAATAGAGCCACGGCATCTTGAGGAAGAGCGAGATGAAGAGGGCGATGCAGCGCCAGTTGAAAGAGAGGATGTTGGTGTACTTCATCAGAGGGAGAGACGCTTTGCGGAAGTCGTCGCGGAAGTCCTGAGGCAGGTGTCCGTCGGGGAAGCGCTTGGCGATGGCGGCGCGAAGGCGCTGCATGGTCGGGGCAGTGGCTTCTTGCTGGACGGTGTAGTTGATATAGGTGGATAGAGTGAGTTTCTGCCAGAAGTTGCGCGACCATGAGAGTGCGGCGAGTTTTTGGCGGAGTTTGGATGCGCTGTCGAGCTCGCTGCCTTCTTCGCCTTTGAGGAAATAGAGGTGGAACTGGCGGTAGTAGTCGGCCATGGCAGCCTGCTTGGCGTGGCATATGCCGGCGACGACGGCAATGACCCAGATGACCCAGTGGTGGGCGCTGAAGAAGTCGGATGTGATGTTTTCGCGCAGACAGATGGCGATGTAGATAGCAGCGAACCAGAAGTCGCCGCTGACTCCGTCGAGTATGCGTCCGAGTCTTGAATATTGTTTGGTCATGCGTGCGAGCTGTCCGTCGGCGCTGTCGAAGGAGTTGGCCCAGATGAGGAGCAGCATGCCGATGACGTTGATCCACATCTGCGGGAAATAGAATGCGACGCCGGCGCCGATGCCGATGAAGATAGAAGCGATAGTGATGGCGTTTGGCGTGACGCCGAGACGCTTGGCCAGGCAGGCCCAAGCATAGCCTATAGGACGGTAGAAAACGAGGTCGATGCCTTCTTCGGTGTCGAGAGATTTAAGAGACTGGAGGTAGGATGCTTTACGGTTTTCTGACATACTCTTATGGTTATTTCAGTTTTGACAATTGGTAAGTTTTTTGGCGGAGGAATTCGCCAAGCTGTTCGGGAGATGCGTTGTGGCGCGCCTGTTCTTCGGGGCTGATGGGGTCGCCGACGGAGACATGAAGCTCAGTTCCGACTTTTCGGAACACTTCGGCCGGGAGTCGGAGCGAGCGCGCGGGCCAGCAGACGTGGCCGAGGAAATTGCACCAGTGGCTGTTGCGTCCGTGGAAGAAAATCGGTATGACGGGAACTTTTGCTTTGGATATGATTTGCAAGACAGATTTCTGCCACTGACGATCCTGGAGGCCGTGGCGAAGGGTCGATTTGCTCATAGCGCCGGCGGGGAAGAAGCCTACTGGCTGTCCGTCCTTGAGCTGACGGAGTGCCTGACGGATGCCGTTGACCGAAACGGCGCGTTTGGCGGGGTCGTCGGAGGCGAGGGCGTCGACGGCGATGAAATTGGGGCGCATGGCACTGATTTTGTTGAGCATCATGTTGACCAGCACTTTGAACTGCGGCCTGCGCGATGCGACACGGTGGATGAGCGTGATGCCGTCGAGAGCGCCGAAGGGGTGGTTGCTTACTGTGATGAAAGCGCCTTGAGGGAGATGGTCGAGAACCTGCTCGTTGTCGACGCGCAGAGTTATTTTGAATTCGTCGAAAAGCAGACGACGGACGAATTCAGGCCCGGGTGTGTCGCAGCAGTTGCGGTGGACCTGATTGACTTTGTCGACGGATAGAAAATGGAGAAGCCAGTTTACGAATTTTTCATGTCCGTCGAGTTTGGGAATCATCTGACGGATGTCGTCGTAGTTGAGGACATCGGGACGGACAATAAGATTATCTTGATCTGAATTCATGTTTCGAAAATAAAGTCAACGTGGAGTTGTTATATATAATAATGTGTAAATGTCAGCGGCGGCTGTTGGAGTTCCATGCCTTGACTGAGGACATGACGAATTTGGCGATGTTTGTCGCGGCTTCCTGACGGCAGGGGGCGAAACTGGGCCAGTCGTCGAAGTCGATGATGCGCATTTTGCCGTCGGGGGTGAGGACGCAGTCGCCGCCATAGATTTTGACGTCGAGGATTTCGGCTGCGGCTGAGCAAAGGGTTTTGAGCCGGGATTCGTCGAAGGTGGCCGGTTGTTTTCTGGCGATAGCCGAGCTGCTGCGTGTAGTGAGCCAGTAGAAGAAGGGTGTGCCGAGGATGCCGTAGAATTTAATCATCTCACCTTCGATGTCGCGGTTGATGACGGCGCGCTTGATGCCACGGAGGAAGTATTCCTGAAGGATTTCCTGTGCTTCTTCGGGATGGCGGACGAGGGTGACGTCTTCGTTGTGCATGGTGTGGGAGTCGCCGCGTTTAATCCAGCAGCGAGTGATGTCGGCTTTGGTAAGGCGTTCGCGTATTGCTTCGTCGGTGTCGGTAATGATGGTTTCGGGGTAGGGAATGCTGCTGCCGATGAAGATACGGGCCATGCGCTCGCGGATGCAGTTTTCGATGCCGTAGCCCGAGTTGATGACGAGCATGCCCATGTCCTCAAGATGCTGAAGCCTCTCGATCGAACGTTTCTCGCGGCACATGTTGACGATGATTTTTTCGTTAACGCCGTTGTTGATGAATTGGTCTTCGCTGTAGACGTTGACTTCGCAACCGCGTTTGCGGAGCTGGTCGGCGACGATGTTGAAAATCGACGAGTCGTTTCCGATGTGATTTGGCGAGAAGGCCGCAGCCCTCATAATGCCGGCGATTTTGATTTCGGCCATGGGTAAATTATAGTTTATATGCGTTGGCGACGCATGATTTAAATCATTTGCGCGAGGCGGCGTATGCCTTCGGTGGCAGTGGCTTTGATGACCGTCACACCGGCGGGAACAGCAGCAGGATTGGGGTCGATGTAGTAGACAGGCACACCGGGACGGACGTAGTGGAGCAGGGCGGCGGCAGGATAGACGACGAGACTTGTGCCGATGATGACGAAAATGTCGGCGGTGCTGACAATTTCAGTGGCGGGCTCGAAGTTGGGCACGGCTTCCTGAAAGAATACGATGTGAGGACGGACGTGGTGGCCGTCGATGATGGTGTCGGGCGTTGTCTCGAGCGCTCCGGGATGAAGGTCGAAAACCAAAGAGTCGTTGTCGACAGCACGGACTTTCATCAGTTCGCCGTGAAGATGGAGCACGTCGGAACTGCCGGCGCGTTCGTGGAGGTCGTCGACGTTCTGAGTGATGATTTTGACGTCGAAGCGCGATTCGAGTTCGGCAAGGGCGATATGTCCGGCATTGGGTTTGCAATTGACCAGCTGAGCGCGCCGTTCGTTGTAGAATTTATGAACGAGGGCCGGATTGCGGATGAAGCCGTCGGCGCTGCATACGTCCATCACGGGATAGTTCTCCCAAAGTCCGCCGGCATCACGGAAGGTCGAAATGCCGCTTTCGGCGCTCATGCCGGCGCCGGTTGAGATTACGAGGCGTTTCATGGACTTATTCGTCGAGGTCGTCGGAGAACTCAATTTCGATAGTGCCGGGCGCAGTCGGGGTGTGCGCAGCAGGTGTCTGATCGGCTTTGGGCTGGCGCTCGGCGACAGGTCGCTGCGGCGCAACACCGACGGGTTTGCGTTTGCGGTTGTAGGCCGGCGCTTTTTCGAATGCGTCGATAGACTCATCGTTGTCGAGTTCGTCGGGCTCGAGGATGATATAGTTCATAATGTCGCGCTGGCGCTGCATCTCGTCGACTTTTTCGTCGCCGTAGTAGTCGCGGATACGGTCGATGTTGATAGCTTCCTTTTCGTCGGGCTTGGCTTCCGGGCCGAGAATCTGGATGGTTTCGGCTGAGGTCTTGCCTTCGCGGACAGTGACGTCGAAGCCGGCTGCGAGGATGGTGAATTTGACTTTTTCGCCGAGAGTGTCGTCGTAGGTAATACCCCAGATGACATCGACGTCTTTGTCGATTTTTGAAACGAAATCGTCGATTTGCTGAGACTCCTGAGCTTTGAAAGGCGTCTGTGCCTTGCGTGAGTAGCAGAGGTTGAAGAGGAGTCGCTTGCTTGAGAAAACGTCGGTGTTCTTGAGTAGGGGCGAGTGGAGGGCGTCCTCGATGGCCGCCGTCACACGGTTTTCGCCTTCGCCATAGCCAATCGAAATCAGTGCTGTGCCGCCGTCGCGGAGAGTTGTGTCGACGTCGTTCATGTCGAGATTGATTTTGCCCGGATTGGTAACGATTTCCGAAATGCTCTGTGCGGCGACAGACAGGGTGTCGTCGGCCTTGGCAAAAGCCGAGTCGAATTCGAGGTCGGGGTAAATCTCAGACAGACGTTCGTTGTTGATGATGAGAAGGGCGTCGACATATTTGCCCATCTCGTCAGCGCCGGCGATTGCTTTAGTGATCTTGCGCATGCCTTCGAAGCGGAAGGGTATGGTCACGATGCCGATAGTGAGCAAGCCGCGTTCGCGGGCGATGCGGGCGACGACCGGTCCGGCTCCTGTGCCTGTGCCACCACCCATGCCTGCGGTAATGAAAACCATGTCGGTCTCGGGTGTGAAGAGGGCTGCGATTTCGGCAGCGCTTTCTTCGGCGGCTTCACGCGCTTTTTCGGGTTTGTTGCCTGCACCGCGACCTTTTGTGGTGTTTGGTCCGATGAGCAGTTTGTTGGGGACGGGGGATGTGCGCAGAGCCATATCGTCGGTGTTAACAACGACAAAAGATACGCCGTGGATTTTCGCTTCGGTGTACATGTGGTTGACGGCGTTGTTGCCGCCACCGCCGACACCGAGCACCATTATTCGGTCGGGTTCGGAAACGGGTTCTTTATATTTGTCGAGATATTCGTTGTCAAATTCGCTCATTGTCATAATATAAAAGAGTTTCGATTAGTTGGCCGGGCTGTCGAGGTCGTCTTCTTCGCCGTCGATCGGTTTGGTCCAGAAACCGGCAAGTTTTTCTTTGAGTAAT
The DNA here is from genome assembly GCA_017889945.1 of Muribaculaceae bacterium. GTDB lineage: Bacteria > Bacteroidota > Bacteroidia > Bacteroidales > Muribaculaceae > CAG-873. The sequence continues at coordinate 706 of JAGAOW010000224.1, read as the reverse complement.
GTAATTTTGGATTTGAACGAGGGTCTGTCGTCATCGTCGATGTTGTCGTCGTAGACGGTGTCGGCATTGTCGTCATAGTCGTCGACCGGGCGCACGTTGCGGACGGGACGAGAGGTCTTGCCTGTGACACGGTGTCCGGCATCGGTTGTCGGCACGTCGTCGCTGTCGTCTTCGAGCAGATTGTCTTCGTCGACAACGCGTCGATAGTCGCGACGGCGCGGGTTGTCGTCGTGGGTGTATGTGTCGTCATTGTCGGCGACATAGCTGTTGTCCTGTTCGGGAAGTTCGGGCGCAGGTTCGAGGCAGTCGACAGTCGATTTGCCGGCACAATATTTTGCGATGGCGAGGATGTCGATGTTGGAGTTGCGTTCGAATTTGTTGCCGGTAAACTGCATTGTGCCGTCAATGGCGGCGATGCGTACGGGCATTTTTGACTGGGCCTCGACGAGGCGGTCGAAGTTGTGCAGCATCGCACCGCGTCCGGTAAGAACTATTCCGGCGGGCAAAGCTGTTTTGAAACCTGCGGCTTCAATCTGATGGAGGATGTTGGCAACAATCTCTCCGGCGCGAGCGCTTATGTAGCTGTTGATTTCGGCATCGGTAGAAGAAACCGCGTCGGCTGTAACCGCAGACGACGAGTCGGCTTTGGCTGCTTCGGCTCGCTCTTCGGTCATGCTCATTCCGATCATTAGGTCACGCGTGATGT
>JAGAOW010000223.1 GCA_017889945.1 Muribaculaceae bacterium | reverse complement strand
GCCACGCAAACCGATGGCTGTTGCTCATTGCCGGATTTTTAGTCGGCGCTTGGCACGAAGGCTTTTCTGCTCCGCTTATAGGCTCTTTTGTAATCCTGTTGATATTCTATCCGGCCTACCGCACAACCGGCAACAAATTTCTGCTCGCCGGACTCTTCGCCGGCATGATTTGTCTCGTCAGTTGGCCGTGCGCATGGAATCGCACTGCCAATGTGCTCGCCGAAAACAACTATGGTTTCTCCCACTTCCTCTACATCGCGGCCCTCCATCCGGCCGTGTTTTTGGCTGCGCTTTGCAGCCTGATAGCGCTCTCGCGTCATCGCTGGCGTTCGATTTTTAAAGAGCCTGTCATGGTCTTGTTGCTGCTCAACATTGCCGCAAGCTTCACGATTCACTTCTTCACTTTTCGTTCTCCGCGTTCGGGCTTTTGGGCCGAGAACTGCGCCGTCCTGACTGTCGTCTATCTGCTCGCGCGCCTCTTCCCCGCCTTTGCCCGCGCTTACAATCCCCGTCGCCTCGTCTTCCTCGTTCCGCTTATTCTCGTCGTGCTTGCCCATTGGCTCTTGGTCGATGTCTATTCCGTGCGCATACGCCGTTCGTTCGACAGTACCGTGCAGGAGTGGAAGCAAAGTTCTCGGCCATATGTGTTTGCCGAAGTGCTCGACGAACATTCATCGCCCCTCATCTGCATGATGTCGCCCGATTTTACGACCTTGCTCGCTCCCGTCAGCCTGTCATTCGCCGATTTTTATTTAAATACCGGCGACGGTCGTCAGTTTGTGCCCGTGTCATGCGAATTGCGCGATTTCACACCCGCCGAAGCCGCAGCTATCCCTTCCGACACATTGGACATTCGGCTTTATAAAGACCGTCTCGTCATGCCGACGACCCGCACCCGCCGCGGCGAGTTCTTGGCCGATGTCGACTTCGGCTATACAGTGAGACACAACGTCCGCATGATATACTACCCCTTTGTGTCTGAGGCCGACTCCATGACCTACGCCTTCGTCTACCCCTGGCGTTCGGTCATCGACATGCGCCTCGGCGAAATCAGATCAGTGACCCCGCTCACAAATCCCTGACTCCCGGTCCGTCTCTACGCTCCCGGTGTCATAAAATGATTTAGACCCCGCTCTCAAATCCCTGATTCTCGGCTCGTCGTGTCATAAAATGTTAGACCCCGTTCCCCAAATATTTGTTAGCGTCGGGGCGGTCAAGCGTTATGCAGATGTGTTCGCGCAGTGAGGGAGCAATGCGGTTGCATTGTGACCGAAACAAGCGGACGCAGATGCATGGCGATTGGCCGATGCGACCACGGACAGCTGAGAATACAAATTTCAGTGATGAATATCCCAATATAATCCAACAAGTTATAAATTATTAAAATCATATAACTGAATTGCGGCTATTAAATTGTGTGTTGGTGGATAATATTACCTTAGCATCGCATCTCTCAGTCGCTTTTTGCCTTGTTCTTCAGTCTTGTAGCTGCGGCTACGCTCCTTCATCACAAGTCAAAAATCACTCAGAGATATGCGTCCCCGGCGTTAACAAATATTTGGGGAACGGGGTCTTAATATATCGCTGCTTTGACTTTTTTAGCTTATCTTTGTCGCAAAATCTCCAATGCCGGTGTCTCCGACGCCATTTAATGCTATCTTACTCAATGAAACGTAATATCATCAAATCGCTTATAATTTTAGTACTTGCTGTCGCCTGTTCAGCCGTTGCCAACGCCCAGTTCCGTTATGCGCCTGTTGTCGCCTTCGAGCAGACAAACCTCAAATTCAAGCAGGATCTTGTCGACATCTCCGCGACTTCGAGTTTTCAGCTTGGCGTTCAGGGCGAAATGATGTTCCCCGGCCTCGGCTTCGGCATTGATTTAGGTTTGATTTACAATCAGTTGGGTGCTAAAGTCAACCTCGGACAGCGCAAAGTCTGGTCATCGCTCGGCTATGGCAACGAGCGTGTCAGTCTCCACACCATCCAGCTGCCTCTCCACCTCCGTTTTAAATGGACTCGCATGAACGGCCTTGAAGACATCGTCGCCCCCTTCGTTTATGGCGGTCCCGATTTCAACATCCTTGTCGGCCACGGCAAATGCGACGCGTTCAAATATGCCGGTGGCGACCTCAGCCTCAGCGCAGGTGGCGGTGTCGAGCTGCTCAAACGCTGGCAGGTTTCATTCCAGTATTCCTGGGGTATGACCTACGCTCTCAAGACCGTCCTGCTCGACAACTACAGCGCCCGTAGCCGTTCTTGGGCTATCCGCGTCGGCTATTTCTTCTGATTACAACTCCTCATATCTCGGAATATCGCGAAGGAACACATACCCCTCGCTTTTCTCGTCATACCTGCAACAATAGTGCGACAGCCCGTTGCTGACCATCAGATATGCCGCGCCTATCACACTGTTATAGCGCGCTATCTGGTCAAAGACAGCCTGCGTTACCGCTATGCTCGGCGCTTTGTATTCGATGACTGCCACAGGCTTGCCCGTGCGCGAATATACTAATGTGTCACATCTCCGCGCCGTCGAATTGAGTTTTAGGCTGACCTCGTTGGCCATCAGTCCGCCCGGATAACCGCGCTCGCTGATTAGATAATTGACAAAATGCTGCCTGACCCACTCCTCGGGGGTCAGTGCTACGAATTTCTTGCGCAGACGGTCGTAGATGCGGGTCACTCCGTCCTCCCTTTGCGATAGCTCGTATTCGAATGATGGTAGATTCATTTGTCGTTCAGCCTGCTTTTTTGTATCTTCGCTACAAATTTACAAATTTGCAATGAACTTATTGACAAATTAATTTTTCTCACATGGCAGCCCCTGCAGTAACATACGATTCGCTGTGCCGTCAGCTCGCCGCTGGTCAATATGCCCCGGTCTACCTTCTCCACGGCGAGGAAGGTTATTATATCGACGCCCTCGTCGCGCGCTTCGAGTCGATTCTCTCTGAAGAGGAACGTGAGTTCAATCTCCATGTCCTCTATGCACCCGAAGTCGAGCCGGGAGCTGTGATGGATCTATGCTGCCAATACCCCATGATGGCCGACCGTCAGGTCGTCATCCTCAAGGAAGCCCAGGCCGTTCCCGCCACTAAGCTCAATCAGCTCCACCGTTATGTCGCTCAGCCCGCGCCAACTACGGTTCTCGTCATTTGCTGCCGGGGCGCTCAGGCCAAAGGCAAAGAGCTGTTTGCAGCCGTCAGAGCCAACGGCGTAAATTTCGAATCCAAAAAGCTTTCCGACTACAACGCCCCCGCCGTCATTGGCGAATTCATCAAAGCCAAAGGCCTCAAGACAGAACAAATGGCCCTCGAGATGCTGCGCGACTTCGTCGGTACAGACCTCAGCCGTCTCTACAACGAAATCGACAAACTTACCACAGCCCTTGGTCCCGGTGCGACTATCACACCCGCCGATGTCGAAAAAAACATCGGCATGAGCAAGGACTACAACAACTACGAGCTCGTCGACGCCATTGCCGTAAAAGACTTTGAAAAAACATTCCGCATTGCCGAATACTTCCGGGCCAACCCCAAAAACAACCCCCTTGTGCTGAGTGCCGCCACCATATTCGCCTTCTTTGCCGACCTCATGGCCGCCTACTACTGCAGCGACCGTAGCGACAGCGGCATGATGGCCGAACTCAAACTCCGCTCCCCCTATCAGCTCCGTCGCTACCGTTCCGCCATGCAGCGCTACAACGCCTTTCAGGTCATCGAAATCATATCAGCCATCCGTCGCTACGACGCCATGAGCAAAGGCGTAGGCTCGCGCCAGACCGACCACCGCCTCTTCCGCGACCTCCTCTTCCACATCCTCACCGCCCCCGGCAACATCAACTTCTAACCCGGTTATACTCATACCTGGCAAATCTCTTAAACTCCTCTCTAATCCGCACTTCCTTCTTCAAAAGACTTTGATATAGTAAATTATTTTGCAGCCTGAGGTTCAGGTATGGTGTTCAGTTGCTTCGCCTCTTTTTTGATGTATTGGTCTGAGAAGTTATTGAAATTAGAGTTCTTTGTAAGGTGTTGATGTATAGATTGCCGGTTATTTGCCGATGCAGTTTCAACAACTATTTACGTGTCAATTCTTTGGCGTTTAACTGGTTCAACCTCACTCACTGAAAGTGGCTGAAAGTAAGCATTTTACCATTTTCTGCATATCCGAGGTCATCTCGACCTCCATTTCCGCGACCATTCCTTGCCGCTTTCACCCACAAAAGTAGCGAAAATCTGGCGATTATCCAAGAGTTCGAAACTTTCAAAATCATTTCAAAATCATTATGATGTCAAACTTATGTTTGAATTCGATTTACCGTTTTTTCAGAAATGAGCAATTCCATTAAACGGTAAGCAGCTCCTTGAAAAAATGAGTATATATCGTTTGTTCCGATAGATTGTGTCTCATTTCGGACACCGTTTTCCCAATAAGTATAAATACCATCCAAATCTATTGCATCAGAGAGTCTTGTATTTACATCCACTCTTAGACAGTAAGTGTCATTTATATCAACTTTTTCGATTTCAGCAGGCGAATAGTCTCCGGAAATATGAATGTCTGGATTTGCACCAAGCTCCAGCAGGTGCTCTACTTCAGAATAATTCAGTTTCATACCGGCTTCATAGAGCAAACAGTCAATTTCCCTATATCCCAAAGAAATCAACTGGGATAAACTGCCATCAAGCATCCATTCAAAATCTTCGTCATCTTCGTAATATGCGAAACACTTAAAATGATGCTTAAGGTCGGATTCAAATGAATTGGGAATGGAGTTTATTGTTTGCAGATACTCATGAATCTCTCTGCAACCTTTGCGGCATTGTTCTATTACAGAAATATACGATGGATTCCAATCATCATCCGACAATAGCAAATAATTGGAATAAGCTAATCGATACAAAGAATATACCCCTGTGAAACAACGGTTACTCTGTGCTTCAAATCTTTTTATAAAATCTTTTGCACGGCATTGCAGAAGATACAATAGAAGTAAATTCTCTGTCTGTTCGCTCATTTGTGTTGTTGATTTGAATTTATGTTACGGAGTACATTAAAGTTATTTCTTCTTACGTTTCTTGTCAAGTTCCGCATATAGGGCTGGGCGAAGCTTGCGGTTATACTCGTCAATCTCCTTTAGCTTGGGAGAATCGGGTGGAATGATTTCATAGCCGCCGTCAAGTGCGGATCTTGGTTCGGCTTGTGGCATCCCTGCATAGCGCTCATTTATCCTCCGGGTAACTTCATCGCGTGAAATTTCTCCTTTGACATTCTTGATTGCCAAGTCAAGAAGAAACACGGAGACCTTCAGCTGAGCTGTAGCCTGAAGACCAATACTGATAAGCCAAGCGTCCGCAGCCTTCTTAACTTCCCAATTATCGCTATGCGATAACTCTTTCAATTCATGATATTTTTCTTCGTATGTCATAGCCAATTTTATTCGATGTCTAAGGGTAGGAGATTGTCATCGTTGAAGCGGTCGAAGTCGGATTGGAAGAGTCGGTCCTGGATGACGCGGTATTTCTCAAATTCCGACTCCGCGAAACTCTTGGCAAATTCGGCGGTAATAGTTCCGGCATCCTGCAATACGGCATTATCGGTCAGTTCGAGAATTTTATCAATGCGAGTTGCCCAGTCTTCCATTGTCATGGGGATATGACGGTTCGCCATAACCTCCGCCATGTCGAGCGTCGCATTGACCAGACGCCCCATGATTTCAAGCTCATTGCCTTTGAGGTAGTTCTTGGTAATGCTGACTCCGTCTTTACAATCTTGCCATCCGGTGCGTTCTCCCATGTTGTCAGCCCCATGTGTTCCTTTTCTGCATTGGCTCGTTCGACTATGAGTTTAGCAGCTGTATGACCGTGCGTGGCATAGTGCATCTTGTTCTGAATCTTTTTGAAGAACAATCGGGTTGTCGGTGCATCGCGGTTATAATCAATCGCCGTGGCATAAATATCCGTCAGTTTCTGGTAGAAACGCCGCTCGCTGAGACGGATTTCCCGAATTTCAGCCAATAGATGTTCAAAATAATCAATACCAATGAACGAGCCGTTCTCCATGCGCTTCTTGTCAATGACATATCCACGGATAGCAAACTGACGCAATACAAAAGTACACCACTGCCTGAACTGCGTCGCCATCGTGCTGTTCACCCTGTACCCGATACTGATAATCGCATCGAGATTGTAGAATTTCAGCTTGCGATTGACCTGACGCTCACCCTCGTTTTGAACTACCGAGAAATTCTCGGTAGTTGCCTCCCGCGCTAACTCTCCGGTCTCATAAATATTTTTCAGATGTTGCCCGATGTTGTCAGAAGAGCAGTCAAACAACTGCGCCATAGCCTTCTGCGTCGCCCAAATCGTTTCGTCTCTATAAGCCACCTGCACACCATTCTCCTTGCCTTCCGCAATGAAAGTCAAGAACTCCGCCGTACTATTTCGTATCTCAAACTTCCTCGCCATAATACTGTTGATTATTGCAAATCAAAATTATTTTAAACGGACTAACGAACCTAAAGCACTTTCTTCTATTATAGCTTTAGGAACATATTTGTCGCGAAGAGCATATACTATAATTCGTTGTGAGTCTGTAACCGATGGACTTAAGGTTATTATCAAATTATCTAAAACATCATCTTTAAGGCGTAAATCATAATGAGTAAACGGCAATAACTTGTTTTGCAACAAAGAATCTATTACAATTGATGATATATTCGGATTAGCACTATCTAAAAATGGATTGCATGGTAAAGCGTATAAGACAAATCGCGATTCCATTTGGAATGCCCATCGATTATGTTTATATGAACCAAATGGCTTCATTTCCATCTGCATATCCGCTTGATTACCTTGAACATTGCAAAGCCTGATTTTGTCCTTAGTGCATTCAAAAACATTATCTACATACTCAATATCACGAAAAAACATATCATTCTCATATTGATGAATTGGAATGAAGAAGAATGATGGATTTAACATATCTGTTACCGGAATTTTCGAATAGAAACAACCCTCTGATTTTAGTCCGTTAAATTCCAAATCTTTTACAGGATAATCTATAAACATCTGATGATCTATCGATATTCGTATCCCACCAGCATCACCGCCATACATTTTCCAGAGAGGAATGCTTTCATCTTCGCTTTTTGTCCAGCAAGAAACAAAGATGTATTTGCAAAATTTTATTCCTAAAGATTCTGCCTTACCCTCTTCAAGATCATCTACATTATCAAGTCGATTGAATCGAATGGTTCTATTTTTGAGAATAAGAGCCAATGTGTTGGAAAAACCGGAGCAGACTGGGACAGTGCGCCGGAGCAGAGTGGGACACTTTTGATGCGGCAAAGTTAATGATTTTTTCTGAGACTGTCGCCTTTTAGTTCAAAACGTATTGCGGAGTGCACCATCCGGTCAAGTATGG
>JAGAOW010000222.1 GCA_017889945.1 Muribaculaceae bacterium | reverse complement strand
CCTTACGGCGTTACGCAAGATTATAAGGTTGAACTGACATTTTATTGATTACGAAAAATAGCCGCGTTGTGAAACGTGGCTATTTATTTTGAGGAGCAGTGAATAAATACGGAAGAAGATTGTATTCTAACTTTGGAACGCCTCTGATGATGTATGTGATGATGTGTGGGCGTTCCGTCTATGGGCTGCCGTGAGGTAGCCCATTTTATATGGCCATGTCGAGCGAAAGCCCGAAACGCTCAAGTATACGTTCAATCTCATCGGCGGCTTTCACGCCAAGTCGGTTGACTTTTAACAAATCTTCTCTGGAAAGTGTTACCAAATCTTTCAGCCGACGCACTCCGGCAATATCAAGCGGAATTGCAATCCTCATCGGTATGTCCAGTTCAGTTATAGATGATGATAACAACTGCTCCATGTGCAGCCTCATCTCATCATATTTGTCAAAACTTGTGTCAGGTGTCGGTGCTGAGTACATATTGAGGCGAGTTAAAAAAATGGAGAGGGGAACCACCCCCTCCCCCAAGTCAAACCAATAAGCCACCGAATGGTAGGAACTTATTGATAATGCAAAGTTAGCACTTTATTTCAGATTATCCAACACCATTCTGACTGCGTTTGTTGCTTTCTCCGGAGTAACTGAGATGTAGGCGTAGAGTGCTGTGCTGCCTTTGTCAACTCTATGGCCCAAGATATAGTCGATGACACTCTCACTAATGCCGAGATTGAAGGCGTGTTGAGAGAATGATTTTCTGGCCGAGTAATATATGAGTTGCTTTATGCCGGTAGCCTCGGCGAGTTTGGGCATATTCACATCAAAGAAGTAATGACAGTTGGATATGCGTTGGAACTTGGTTACTTCAAGATGGCCGTCCTTGCCTTTATATTTGGCTATAATCTCTTTCGCTTCATAGGGTATATTAAACTCCACAAATTTGTTCAATTTGGGACGGTTCTCGGTCTTCTTACGGACATAGTGGAGAACCTCAGTCTGCTCGTTGAAGTTGATGTCGAGTAAGTCCACCATGTTAATGCCCCCGAGATAGTAGGAGAGCATGAAGAGGTCCCTGCATTTGATGAGGTTCGGTTTCGTACTGTCGAGGTCCCGGATTTTCTTAACCTCATCTACCGAGAGCCATGATTGGCGTACTTCCATCTTCGGCAGGTCGTAACCAAAGAACGGATCTACGCGATACTGAACATAGCCGCATCGCTTGGCATAGTTGAGCAGGACCATGAGAAACACAAGATTTGTGCGAACAGTTGTAGGTTTCAGTTTCCTGTCCCGGAGATGCTTGTCAAGGCCCAGAATTGTACCGTGGGTAATATGCTCCGCGAGGACCTTATCTCCGATATAACCCACGATATTGTTCCAGATGACCTTATAGCATTTGACAGTCCCTGGCTTGATATGGGCATTAGCCATATATTCCTCGTAGATTGACTTGAGGGTGCGATGCTTGTAGTTGCCGGCCGTGCGCAACTGATAGACCAGTTCCGGGCAAGTAAGGCCGTTGATGTATTCAAGTTCATCGAGCGCCGACTGATAGCGCTGGAGCAAATTGCGGATCTTGGTGTTGAGCATGGTTGCATCTGCACGTTTTACCACCATGCCGTTCTTAAACTCTTTGTTTGAGTCAAGGATAATGTCAGTGACGATGTAACGGGTTTCACCGTTGTGGGCAACTGAAATTCTGACCTTGTTTCTGCCGCCCTTGATGGATTTAGAGGTCAAAACGACCGCGTTTAATAATGCCATTTTTCGGACAATTTTTAGGAAATGTTTAGCGCGAAACGGCCAGTTTTTCAGTTGTCGGGGATTGTCGAAACTGACTGCCTCGCTGATTGATTACTAATATTTCCTATTGATATTCAGTCCTGTCAGCCATTTAAGGCTCTTTTTACGGCATTTATAGAATATATTTGCATCAAAGGATTGCCTGCGGCATCGCGTACCGGCCTTCGGCCGACATCCGCTATTCTTTTTCTGCGAATATAGAATATATTTGCATCAAAGAATTACCTTTTGTATGGAGCAAACATTTATATATGATGATGTCCGTCTTCCGCCGCAGCGGCAGATACCTATTCACACGCAAAATGAATGGGAGCTATCATATGTTGTGTGTGGTCATGGTGTGATGTTTATTGGGGAGGATAAGCAACGGTTTTGTGAGGGCGAGGTTGTGCTGATACCACCGCAAATTCCGCATGGTTGGTTTTTTGACAATAATTCGACTGATGGCGAAGGGTATATTCATAATATAACATTGCTGTTTGCGTCTGATTTGCCTGAGCGGTTGTCATATGTTTTGCCGGAATGGGCTCGAATTGCCAATGTGTTGTCAGACATCAGCGTGCCGAGACGCTATGTGGGGAAGGCGGCCGAAGAGATAGCAGGGCTTCTGGATAAAATGAGAGCAATGGACGCGTCAAGGCGTCTGCCACTGATATTGCAGCTGCTTATTATTATAACGGAGAACGCTGAGTCGGAAGAAATCGGAAGTAAGCCAGTCGGACGCTCTGAAAAGCAATTTGAGAAATTCGGCATTTACTGCAAATGCAATTTCTATACAAGAATTACATTGGGAGATACGGCGGCATATATGGATATGAACAGGTGTGCGTTGTGTAAATTTGTCAAGAAACATACAGGACAGACATTCACGGAGTATATCAATTCTCTGAGATTAGAGAAGGCTGCGCAATTGCTTGTCACAACAACTGATTCGGCCTGCGATATTGCCTATGACTGCGGCTTTACAAGCATACCGTACTTTCATCGTCTGTTTTCCCGAAAGTATGGCATGACTCCATGCGGGTATAGGAAGGGGAAGCGTTGACCTTACCCCGGCGGCTAAAGAATGAAAAAACCGATACAAAACGCAGCCAAGGGCCGGGGGCTCTTGGCTGCGTGGTTGATGGTTGGCGGGATTATTTGTTTTCGGGGCGTAGGCGGCGGACGGTTTCGGCTGTGCGCCAGAGTTCGCTTTCACGCATTTCTTTAAGCTCTTTTTCCAAGCCTTCGCGATATCCGGGCTTAGAGTTGGAGTCGATTGAAATCTGGGCTTCGATGCCGTCTTCGACGCTCTTGTAGAGGCGCTCGACGACGGGCTTGATGGCGTCGTGAAGGGGTCTTTCCAGTCGAGGGCGCCGCGCTGTGCGGTCGTTGAGCAGTTGGCATACATCCAGTCCATGCCTTTGGCAGCGAAGAGAGGCATGAGCGACTGTGTCAGCTCTTCGACGGTTTCGTTGAAGGCTTCGGAGGGTGTGTGGCCGTGCTCGCGGAGGACTTCATACTGGGCTGCGAACAGGCCCTGAATAGCGCCCATGAGCGCACCGCGTTCGCCTGTGAGATCGCTGATGGCCTCGCGGCGTATGGTTGTTTCGAAGAGGTAGCCCGAGCCGATGCCGATGCCGAGAGCGAGGGTGCGTTCGAGGGCGCGGCCTGTGTAGTCCTGCTCGACGGCATAGGAGGCGTTGATGCCGCGACCTTCGAGGAAGAGCGAGCGGACGGTAGTGCCCGAGCCTTTGGGTGCGACCATAATCACGTCGACGTCCTTAGGAGGCACGACGCCTGTGCGGTCGCTCCAGGTGATTGCGAAGCCGTGGCTGAAATAGAGCGCGTTGCCGGGCTGCAGGTTGGCTTTTATGACCGGCCAGACGCTGAGGACGGCAGCGTCGGAGAGGAGACAGAGGATGATGGTGCCCCGGCGGCAGGCTTCCTCTATGCTGAAAAGCGACTCTCCGGGCACCCATCCGTCGGCGACGGCTTTGTCGAAAGTTTTGCCCTGACGCTGACCGACAATAACGTTAAAACCATTGTCGCGGAGATTTAAGCTTTGCCCCGGACCTTGAACGCCGTAGCCGATGACGGCGATAGTTTCATCTTTTAAGACTTCGCGGGCTTTGGCCAGCGGAAATTCTTCACGAGTGACGACGGTTTCTTCTACACCGCCAAAATTCATTTTTGCCATAGTGGTCAGTATTTAAATCGGTTTGTTTTTTTATGCGTTTAATTTCGCGGACGCCAAGTGATGGCAGCCGTGAGGCGTCGGTCGCCGGCGATGAGGAGTTCGCAGAGCGACTGCGGGCCGTCGTCGGCCACGCGGAGGTCGGCGGTCTCGCCGAAGTGACTTTCGCGGATGAAAGTGATGTCGAATCGCGCCACGCTGTGGGTGTCGTGCCAGTCGAGCGGCCAGTGGTTGAGGATGAGGTCGACGTAGCGGACGGTGTTTACATGGCGGTTAAAGTCGAGGTCGCAGTAGCGGAAGGTGTAGGTCTCCGAGCGGGCAGAGTCGGGCAGGGGCTTCATCCTCGGAGCTGGCGCGACGGGGCAGGGGAGTGGGTCGGCGGGGAACATAATGTCGCCGAGGACTCCTGGGTTGGTCGGCTTGCGCAGGGCGATGTCTATCGCGGCCCAGGTGGTGCGGGCGTGGGCGACGGGCTTGCCTGAGGCGTCGGAGAGAGTGAAGCAGCGCTCGCTGAACAGCCGGTTGGTGGATTCTATCCAGGTGGCCACGGAGTAGGATTCGTTTATGCCGGGGAGGCGTGAAATTTCCACGCTGACGCGGCTGAGCACCCAAGCGAGATTCAGAGTGATGAGGCGGTCGTAGCCGATGCCGAGCAAGTTGGCGTGCTCAGTGGCTACTTCTATCAGTCGGGAGACCAGCAGGGGGAGCGGCATACGGGCGTTGCCGTCGCACTCGCCTGCGGTCAGAAAATATCGGTGTGTTAAAATACGATTGTCCATGTTTTTAACTCTTGCATTATGCAATTCAACATTCCAGGCCGTCGATGATGCGCCGGCGTCGCTGTTCCTGCTGTTCGAGAAAGAGGTCGACATATTCGACGGGCGATTTGGTCACGGCGACTCGTCCGCTGCGGACAAACTGGCGGATGTCGTAGCTGCGGAGACTGTCGAGCAGGGCTTCTGTCTCCCAGGGATGGCCTGTCTTTTCGAAGACGGTGTACTCGGGAGTCATCTCGAGGATGCGCGCACCGTGGTGGCGGACGATGTCCTCGACGTCGCCCGTTTCGAGCAGCCGCGCCGTGGGGACTTTATAGAGGGCGATTTCTTGATAAACGATGTCGTCGTCGGTGTAGAGGAAGGCGCGGATGACGTCGACGCGCTTTTCGATCTGACGGACGACTTTCTCCATGGTCGGACGGTCGGCCCAGGTGGTAAGAGTGAGTTTGTGGATGTCAGAGACCGACGATGCGCTCGCCGTGACGTCCTCGATGTTGAGGCAGCGGCGTGTGAATATGACCGAAACCTGATTGAGGAGGCCGACGCAGTTTTCGGAGTAAACGGTAACAGTGAACAGTTGTCGTTCGGGATGGGTCATGGGTGTAATCAGTTATTGGGGTCGTAGACGGTGTCTTTGTCGAGCATGATGAAGTCGACGGCTTTGCCGACGGGCGTCATGGGGAAGACCATGTCGGTCTCGTCGATGTCGACGTTGAGCAGATAGGGCTTGTCGTCGGCGAGCATGCGGGCGAACGCGTCGTCGAGCTGCTCACGCGAAGTGACGTTTTCGCCGGCGATGCCGTAGGCGGCTGCCACTGCTATGAAGTCGGGGTTGAGCATGGGCGTCTGCGAGAAGCGTTGCCTGAAAAATAGGTTCTGCCACTGGCGGACATTGCCGAGAAAATTGTTGTTGAGCAAAATCATCTTCACGCCGACGTTATACTGCATGATGGTGCCAAGCTCCTGAATGGTCATCTGGAAGCCGCCGTCGCCGCAGAAAAGACAGACAGTGCGCTGCGGGGCGGCGATTTTCGCGCCGATAGCGGCCGGCAGTCCGAAGCCCATAGTGCCGAGTCCGCCCGAAGAGATGAAGCTGCGCGGCTCGGAGAAGCGGAAGTAGCGGGCCGACATCATCTGATTCTGTCCGACGTCAGTGACGGCCACGGCCTTGTCGGCTGTAGCCGAGCTGACACGGTCAATGACTTCGCCCATGGTCATGCGCCTCTGAGACTGACGGTGGAGCTCGGCGTCCTTTACAGTTTGCTCCTCGACGGCGTTGTGGCGGTCGAACGAGGCTATCCAGCTGTCGTGAGCGGCTTCGCTGACAAGCGGCAGCAGAGCCTTTAGCGCCTCGGCGGCGTCGGCGTTGACGGCGACGTCGGCCGGCACGGTCTTGTTGAACTCCGAGGGGTCGATGTCGATGTGGATGATTTTGGCCTGCGGGGCGTAGGCGTCGGTGTTGCCCGTGACGCGGTCGTCGAAGCGCATGCCTACGGCGATGATGACGTCGGCGCGGTTGGTGTTCACGTTGACGCCGATGTTGCCGTGCATGCCGAGCATGCCTTTCATCAGCGGATGGGCCGATGGCAGGGCCGAGAGGCCGAGCAGAGTGCAGCCGACGGGAATCTGCGCCTTTTCGGCAAGGCGGATCAGAGGGTCGGAGGCGTCGGCGAGCGTGACGCCCTGGCCGGCGAGTATCATCGGGCGCTCGGCGGCGTTGATAAGGTCGGCGGCACGCGCTATGGCAAGCCGGTCGAGCGCCGGAGCGGGGTTGTAGCTGCGTATGAACCTGACGGGCTCATAATTCCAGTCGAGCAAGCCTGTCTGGGCATCTTTGGCAATGTCGAGCACCACAGGGCCCGGTCGGCCTGAAGCGGCGATGTAGAATGCGCGGGCCACAGCCGCCGGCACATCCTCGGGCCGCCGCACCTGATGCGACCATTTGGTTATGGGCTGAGTGATGCCGACGACATCGGTTTCCTGAAAGGCGTCGCTGCCGAGATATTGCTCTCCGACCTGACCCGTGATGACCACGAGCGGCGTAGAGTCCATCATCGCGTCGCTGAGGCCGGTAATGACGTTGGCCGCGCCCGGGCCTGATGTCACTATGACCACACCCGTGCGACCGCTCACGCGGGCATAGCCCTGGGCTGCGTGGATGGCGCCCTGTTCGTGGCGCACGAGGATGTGTCTGAGCTTGTCGCTGTAGTCGTAGAGCCTGTCGTATACGGCGAGAATGGCGCCTCCGGGGTAGCCGAACACGGTGTCGACCCCTTCTTCAAGCAGTGAGCGCACGAGCGCTTCAGCTCCGCTAATACTCTGTGACATATGTGATTAAATATTTTTAATAATTATTCAATAAATCTAACTCCGCCTTTGTCGGCCGAAGTGACCGATGCGGCATAGGCTCTCAGGGCGGTCGAAACCTCGCGCCGGCGTGTGCGCGGAGTGAAGGCCGACGCGCCACGGGCTACTTCCTCGTCGCGACGGGCCGCGAGAGTCTCGTCGCTGACACGCAGCGAGATAGTGCGCGCCGGGATGTCGATGTCGATGATGTCGCCGTCGCGCACCAGAGCGATTTTGCCCCCGGCAGCCGCTTCCGGCGAAATATGTCCTATCGACAGCCCCGAAGTGCCGCCCGAGAAGCGGCCGTCGGTGATCAGCGCACAGGCTTTGCCGAGGTGCTTGGCCTTGATATAGCTCGTGGGGTAGAGCATCTCCTGCATGCCCGGTCCTCCTTTTGGCCCTTCATATATAATAACGACAACATCGCCGGCCTTGATTTTGTTGCCGAGGATGGCGTCGACGGCCTGATCCTGCGACTCGAAAACGCGTGCAGGGCCGGAGAAGCGCAGGATTGACGGGTCGACGCCGGCGGTCTTGACCACACAGCCGTCGGGCGCGATGTTGCCGTGGAGCACGGCCAGACCGCCGTCGGGCGAGTAGGCGTGGGCGACGTCGCGTATGCAGCCGGCCGCGCGGTCGGTGTCGAGCGATTCATAGCGCTCTGCCGACGAGCCGGCGACCGTGGTTCTGACACCTGCAGGCGCAGCGTGCCACATGGCTTCGGCTTCCTCGCAGCAGCTTTCGCTGTCGGGGGCATAGCGCCTGATGGCTTCGTCGAGAGTGAGACCGTCGACGCGGGCTACCGAGGTGTCGACCAGTCCGGCTTCGGCCAACTGCTTCATGATGGCGAGTATGCCGCCGGCGCGGTTGACGTCCTGCATGTGGTAGGGCGAGCTTGGGGCGACCTTGCACAGCACCGGTGTGCGACGCGACAGCTCGTCGATGTCGTCGATAGTGAAGTCTGTGCCGGCCTCGTTGGCCACGGCGAGCAGATGGAGGACGGTGTTGGTCGAGCCGCCCATGGCGATGTCGAGCGTCATGGCGTTGAGCATCGCGCTGCGCGAGGCTACCGTGCGCGGCAGGACCGACAGGTCGCCGTCGCGATAATATTTATATGTGTTTTCGACAATCTGCCTTGCCGCGCGGTCGAAGAGCTTAAGGCGCTCGGCGGCCGTGGCTATCAGGCTGCCGTTGCCGGGCAGGGCGAGGCCGATGGCTTCGTTGAGCGAATTCATCGAATTGGCCGTGAACATTCCCGAGCAAGAGCCGCAGGTGGGGCAACCGTGGCGCTCGATGTCCCCGACAGCGGCGTCGTCGACCGAGGGGTCGGCCGATTCGACCATGATGTCGACAAGGTCAACATCGCGTCCGGCGACTCTGCCGGCTTCCATCGGGCCTCCGCTGACGAAGACCGTCGGAATGTTGAGCCTCATGGCGGCGAGCAGCATGCCCGGCGTGACCTTGTCGCAGTTTGAAATGCAAATCATGGCGTCGGCACAGTGGGCGCGGACCATATATTCGACCGAGTCGGCAATCAGGTCGCGCGAGGGCAGGGAGTAGAGCATGCCTTCGTGGCCCATGGCGATGCCGTCGTCGATGGCTATGGTGTTGAATTCGGCGGCAAATAGCCCCTGACGCTCGATTTCGGCCTTGATGCGCTGTCCGATGTCGTGGAGATGGGTGTGACCCGGCACAAACTGTGTAAACGAGTTGACGATGGCGATAATCGGCTTGCCGAATTGGCTTTCAGTCATGCCGTTGGCGCGCCACAGCGCCCTTGCGCCCGCCATGCGCCGACCGTTGAAGCTGATGCTGCTGCGAAGAGGTATTTTGTAGTCCATTTTTGGAAAAATTGTACGATGAAACCTAATATATCTTGCTAAACAAGCTTTTTGGCGACAAATTTAATCGTAATGGAGCGAAATGCCAAAAAAATGCACAATAACTTGACTTTTGTGTTTTCGCGACCTATATATATGTATATAAGCCTCAGCGTCGCTGCAAAATCAAAATGATAGCTTTTTCGACAAAAATCTACCTAAAACACACCAATTTACTACTCCCCGCAAGAGAAAATTGTTAAATTCTGAATTTTTTTACTATCATTTGTTTATCGGTTAAACATTTTTTATTATCTTTGCCAGACAAAATATAGTATAAAACTATGTTTAAGAACATCAACTATCAGAATGTCAACTATTTTTAAATAAATTTAGTCTAATTGTTTTTAAGTATGAAAAAGCTGTTTTTATTGCTTATGACAGTATTCGCGATTGGCATGTGTGCGTCGGCACAGACGCGTACGGTTCGCGGTATTGTCTTGGACGTAGACAACGATGAACCTTTGCCAGGCGTCTCGGTGTCAGCAGGTTCGAACACAGGGCTCGGCGTAGTGTCTGACGCTGAAGGTGTGTTTGCAATCCAATTACCTGCCAAAGCATCAAAACTGACATTCTCAATGGTCGGTTACAAGACCGTCGAGATGAACGTACCGGCTCAGGGCGAAATGATAGTCAAGATGACTTCCGCCATTACCGAGCTTAACGAAGTCATTGCCGTGGCTTACGGTACAATCAAGAAATCAGAGTATACAGGTTCGGCCGGCGTCGTCAAAGCCGATCAGCTCGCAAATACTCAGGTGTCGAACGTAACCAACGCCCTTTCGGGTAAGGTTGCAGGTGTGCAGACTCTTAGCTCAACCGGTCAGCCCGGTACAGGCGCAAGCGTGCTCATCCGCGGTGTCGGTTCAATTAATACTTCGACAACACCTCTCTATGTCGTTGACGGTATGCCTTACAACGGCGATGTCTCGGCAATCGCTACCACCGACATCGAGGCCATGACAGTTCTCAAGGACGCAGCTTCGACCGCTCTCTACGGCGAACGCGGCGCTAACGGCGTCATCCTTATCACAACCAAGAAAGGTTCGGAAGGTCAGGCTAAAGTCACTGTCGACGTTAAATGGGGTTCGAATTCACGCGCTGTCCCCAACTACGACGTAATCAGCGACAGCCGTCAGTATCTCGAACTGTTCTACAGATCTATCTATAATACCCGTCACTTCGTTCAGAAAGCTACTCCGGCAGAGGCTCATCTCTATGCCAACTCACAGGTGTTCCAGACTCTCGGTTATCAGACATGGTCTGTTCCCGAAGGCCAATTCTTCTTCGATCAGAACGGTAAATTCAATCCCAACGCAACTCCCGGCTATTCAGACGGCCGCTACTATTTCATCGCCGACGACTGGAGCAAAGAAGCTCTTATCCATGGTCTGCGTCAGGAATACACCGCATCGATTTCGGGCGGTACAAACCGACTGAACTACTATGTATCAGGTAGCTACCTCGGCGACGAAGGTATTATCTACGGTTCTCACTTCAACCGTTTCTCGACTCGTGCGGCTGTAGACTACAAGGCTAAAGACTGGTTGAAGATCGGAACAAATATCGCTTATACCTATTATAATCAGGGCTATCCCTCAGAGCAGGAAAACGGCGGTGCTACAACCGGCAACGCATTCTATTTTGCCAACGGTATCGCTCCCGTCTACCCGATGTATGTGCGTAATGCCGACGGTTCTATCAAGTGGAACGACACTTACGGCAAACCCGTCTATGACTATGGCGACGGTAAAGACTACGGCAACGGCCGTATGGGCAACACCCGTAACCAGAGCGGTAACCCGACCGGCAGCCTTCTCTATGATCAGGAAGACAACCTTAGCGACATTCTCGATGCCAAGTGGTATGCAGTGTTGACTCCCGTCAAAGGTCTTACCGTAACAGGCAATGCAGGTCTTTATATCGACAACACCCGTCTTCATAGTTTGGCCAACGGTCTTTACGGCCAGTTCAGCGCTATCGGCGGTCAGGCTCTTCAGGTTGCCTCCCGCGCTCGTTCGCTTACATTCCAGGCTCTCACCGACTATGAAATCACTATCGCTGACCTCCACAATGTAGCCGTAACCGCAGGTTATGAAAGCGAATCATATAACAGCGAATACACTCAGGCTCTCGGTTCGGGTCTCTATCAGCCCCTCGTTCCCTTTGTCAACAACACTTCGACTGACAAACGCGGCTATGGTGCATCTTCTAATCTCGCACACCGAGCCTTCATCGGCCGTGCACGCTACAACTACGACGGCAAATATTACCTGACAGGTTCTGTCCGCCGCGGCGGTTCTTCGCGCTTCGCTCCCGACAAACGCTGGGGCACATTCTGGTCGGCTTCTGCCGGTTGGGATATCTCCAAGGAAAATTTCATGGACGACTTCACTCAGAACGTCGACATCCTCAAGTTCAAAGCATCGTTCGGCCAGAACGGTAACGACCTTATCGGTGTGAACGGCATCGCTTATGCCGACCAGTATCAGATCGTAGGTTCAGACGGTGTATGGTCAGACGGCTCTCTCTACTACAAAGGCAACCGCGATATCACATGGGAGAAATCAAACGCCTTCAACACCGGCTTCGACTTCAGCTTCTGGAAAGGCAAACTCTCGGGTTCGGTCGAATACTACAACCGTCAGACATCCGACATGCTCTTCAATATTCCCGTCCAGGCATCGCTCGGCTACTCTTCTATGCCTAAGAACGTCGGTTCGATGCGTAACAACGGTTTCGAAATCTCGCTCAACTATCGTCCGATTAACACAAAGGATATCACACTCGAAATCTTCGGCAACGCTACATTCCAGTGGAACAAGGTGCTGAAACTCGCTCCCGAAATTGTCAACGAAGAGGGCTATTGGAAATCGACCTCTATTCGTTGGTTCAAGGAAGGTGATTCGATGTATCAGCTTTTCCTCCCGCAGTATGCAGGCGTTGACCCTAAAACAGGTCTTGCACTCTACTGGACGAAATATACCGGCAAAACTTCTTCCGACAAAAAATTCGCTCCTGAGGGTGCGCAAGTCGGCGACGAATACAAGACTCCTATCGCACCGGACGCACTCCAAACAAATCTCAAGCCGACAGGCAACCTGATGCCTAAGGTTTACGGCGGTTTCGGCCTGCAGCTCAATGCCTACGGCTTTGACCTTACCGCAGCCTTCTCTTATCAGATCGGCGGCAAGATTCTCGACTACGGTTATCAGAACCTCATGCACTCAGGCTCAAACATCGGTATGGCTCTCCACCGCGATGCTCTTGAAGCATGGACACACAAGGATATGGAAACCAATGTCCCGATGCTCTTCCAGACTGCAGATTATAGTTATTCGAACTATACCAGCGACCGTTTCCTCGTTTCGAGCAACTATCTGTCGCTCAACAACCTCACATTCGGCTACACCCTACCGTCGAAATGGATTACGAAACTTGGTCTTTCGTCGCTCCGCATCTACGGTCAGGCCGAAAACGTAGCCCTTTGGTCGATGCGCAAAGGTCTTGATCCGCGTCAGAGCTTCCTCTCATCAGAGAACTACACTTACTCGCCCATCCGCACAATCTCAGGCGGTCTCACTGTAAGTTTCTAATCAGTCGTTCAATTGATTAATATAAACAGAAATGAAAAATATCAATAAATATCTGTCAATTGCTTTTGCTGCATCGGCTTTGGCTTCTTGCGCCGACCTCGATACGCAGTACTATGGCTCATATGTCACTGATGAGCAAAAAGAAAGCACTCTGAAGCAGAACCCCGAAATGGCTACGGCAGCCGTGACTTCGATTTTGTCTGAGTTCGGCAGTTACTACGGTCAGTATGATGATCAACACTGGGATTTCGGCTATCCTTCAATCATGATGGGCCTCGACGGTCAGACAGCCGACTTCCTTGCGAAGATTCCTTATACATCCTCCCACATTTATTGGTTTGCATATACCGATCCGAACCCCCAGGGTAAGCCGACCGGCATGATGTGGACTCATCTTTACAAGCAAATCAAAACAGCCAATTCGCTGCTTACCTCCATACCTAAAGACGGTGCGACAAATGCCGACCTCAAATTCTACCGCGCACAGGCCCTCGCAGTCCGCGCGTTTGACTACTGGGTTCTCGGCCAGTGCTATCAGTTCAACTATGCTTATGTAAATCCGGCAGAAGCCAGAACTGTGCCTATCATCACTGAACTGAATCAGGATCAGGTAGCAGCCGAAGGCGCTCCCCGCGCAACAGTAGCCGAGCACTATGAGTTCCTGCTTAGCGACATCAATGAGGCAATCACTCTTCTCACCGAGGCTAATATCGATCCCGCGAGCGTGATGTCGAACAAGCCCAAACGTATGATTTCGCTTGCTGTCGCTCACGGTCTTCGCGCCCGTATCTATCTGACCATGCACAAATATGCCGAGGCTGCAGCCGACGCCGAAGCTGCCATCGCAGCATTCAAGGGCCGTCCCTATACCCGCGCCGAGGTTTCAGTTCCTGCGTTTATCAACTCTGACGACGCATCTTGGATGTGGTCTATCGTCGTTGCTTCGACCGACCGTCCGACCACTACGGGTATCTGTAACTGGCCTTCTCAGATGGGTTCGTTCAACGATGGCTATGCTAATGTTTCAGGCTGGCGTTGGTGTAATAAAAAACTTTATGAGTCAATTTCGATGTCGGATGTCCGCAAAGGCTGGTTCCTCAACGAGAACTATACCTCACCCAACCTCTCGGCTGCCGAACAGGCTTATCTCGACCAGTATATCGGCGAAGGCAGTTATGCGGCTAACTCATCCGACATCATGCCTTACACTCAGGTCAAATATGCTGTCGCAGGCGGCGGTTTGGGCGGCTACACCACAGGTTACGAAGTTCCTCTGATGCGCATCGAGGAGATGTATCTTATCCTTGCCGAGGCTCAGGGCATGAGCGGTAACGTTCCCGGCGGTCTGGCAACTCTTAAGAGTTTCGTGAATACTTACCGTGACCCGAACTACAACTTCTCGGCAACCGATGCTGCAGCATTCCAGGATGAAGTATGGCGTCAGCGCCGTATCGAGCTTTGGGGCGAAGGTCTCGCATTCTTCGACGTGATGCGTCTCAACAAAGACGTCGACCGTCGCGGTGGTGCAGCCATGGATGATTACAACTATCATATCGAGGCCGGAGATCCTGTATTGATCTATTGCATTCCTCTCAACGAAGTCAATACCAATCCTCAGCTCGGCGAGAATAACCAGACTGCAACAACACCTGTTCCCGTCATTGAGTAAGCCGAATATTTTTCCAAACATCAATTTAATTTAGCGTAACAATGAAATCATTCAAATACTCACTCATCGCCGCGCTCGCGTTCTCCGCAGCGCTGTGCGCCTGCAGCGATGACAATGATTATGCTCCCGGCGCTCCGGTCGAAGGTAACCAGGTTTACTTCTCCGACCAGTTGTCAGGCGATGTAGCAATTCCCGAAAACGCAACTTCGGTTACGGTTGATGTCAATCGCGTGGTTAGCGACGATGAATGTACCGTGAAAGTGGCGTCGCTTGTCACTGACGCAGAGGGCACGCCGGTAGAAGGTATATTCACAGTACCCTCTTCCGTAACATTCGCCAAAGGCGAGAAGGTTGCACCTCTTGTAATCGGTGTCGATTTTGCCAAAGTCACTCCCGATAAGGACTACACCATCGCTTTCAAACTCGAAGGCGACAACCTGACTCCTTATGGCAGCTCAGAGTACACAGCCAATTTCTCTTATGCACCCTGGACCGACTGGGAATACGTTTCTGAAGAAGATGGTGTATACACTATCACAGGTCTGAGCTCAATCAAGGGTTCGTATGAAGTAACAGTTGTCAAACGCAGCTCGATGATAAATCCGAATGTCATGCAGTATGGCGTTGCCGGTCTGTTTACAAGCGGTATCAATTTCATATACGATATCGATATGGATAATACTGTCGAAGTTGACGGCAAAGAATTCCCGAGAGTAACGCTTCAGACCTTCTATTCCGGTCTTCATAACGGTGGTACTGAAGAAGAATTCATCTGGATGGATATCCGTAAGTGGATTGCCGAATATTGGGGCAAAGGTTGGGAAAATGTAGACCGTATCATGGAACTTAATGATTTCGGACCTTCATATTTCAACACCGAAACCGGTCTGTTCTATATTGATGTAGCAGTCATTTCTACAGATTGCACCCCCGGCACTTCTGAAGCCTACGGCGTAGGTTATGAATATCTTCAGCTCCCTGGCTACGCTTCCTACGAACTTGATTTCTCATACAACGGCAACTATGTCGACAATAATGGCCAGGAAGTAGCAGTTGTTACTGGCTATAAGTCCGACGACGTAGCTTCATATAAGTGTGATGTCTTCCCCGGCAAGCTCGGCGAAGAGGAAGTTCAGGCTGCTGTCGAAGTTGTCAAATCTAACGAAGATCTTCCCTCGATTGACACAAACCCGATGTACCTCACATTCCCTCTTGAAGAAGACGGCGATTACACTGTAGTAGGTGTCGGTTATGATGGTAACGGCGAAGAAGTTTGCACCGCTGCTTATTCGTTCAAGTATGGAACTGTTCAGGGCGTAAATCCCTGGGAATCACTCGGCTTCTGCCAGTATACCGATGGTAATATTGTTAGCTTGTTCAATAACTTGCCAGTTATGACCTGGGATGTCGAAATCCAGCAGAACACTGAGACCCCCGGCCTCTACCGTCTCGTCAATCCCTATTCTTCAAAATTCTGTCCTTACACAGCAGAAAAATAGGATATGTCTGGTAACTACTATCTCGAAATTCATGCTGAAAAACCCGATCAGGTTTATTTCGATCAGCAGTGTGTCGGTATCGACTATGGCTACGGTCCTATTTATCTTTGGTCTCGAGCAGGTTTATTTATAGCTAACGGTAATCCGATTGATAAGGTCGCTGAAGCCGGATGGTGCGGTACAAACGTTGACGGCGTGATTACTTTCCCGGCCGGAAGTCTGATGACTCAGTTCGAAGGTGATATAGAAGAAGGTGGTTACTATTATGGTAATATAGACCCGAAAAATCCGACTTATGCCGAAGGTTATGACGGGAAGCGTGACCCGTATTGGGGCGAAGGCACATTCTGCATCGACATGAGCGAAATCGCTGCCGCTCCGCGCAAAGTTGCTCGTCCGGCTGCCGCACCCGCTAAGAAGACAGTTGTCGGTGGCTTGTTCGACAAAGCTCAGAAATTTGTCAACAGCAATCGTTCTGCTGCAGGCAATGGCAAGATGAATATCGACGGCAAAGCTCTTCAGGATTACCGCAAGGCTAATCCCCGTCAGTTCAAATATTGATATTTGAATTTAGATTATTTATAGTTTCCCCGGCGGGCGATGCCATCAGGCACCGCCCGCCGCTGTTTTCTTCGCGACGCTCAATCTTTGCCGCGGCGAAATTTTGCAGTTTGACTTTGTTTTACTAACTTTGCATTAATGAACACTCATTAAAGGTATTCCAGGCAATGAAAAAATTCTCCATATTAGCTCTTTTCGCCCTCGGCGCAATGACCGTTGCGGCTCAAAACAAAATCGACCTCCCCGGTTGTGACATCGTCAGCGCTACCCGCGACCTAAATCTTACAGGCTCTCGTTCTGCTCTCGAATTGAAAACCGTTCCCCTCGACGTAGCTCTCGACAAACAGTACACGGTTATCGTCACTTCTGATCTTTCGGCCGATCAGCTCGCCGAAAACGGTGCAGAAGTCATCGCTGTCCGCGGCGATATGGCTATTGTGCGCGTGACCGCTACCGCGATGGAGCAGCTTGCGGCTATGCCTCAGGTCAGCGGCATCTCGCTCGGCGTTGGCGCGAAAGCAAATATGGACATGGCCCGTGCGGTCACTGAAGTCAACGCGCTTCACGACGGCAAAGTGCTCGGCGGAACGAAGTACACCGGTGCAGGTGTCATCGCCGGCATCATGGACGAGGGCCTCGACCCGAATCATATGAACTTCCTTAACGCCGACGGCTCGCTCCGCACATCACGCGTTTGGACTGTCCGCGGCGCAAACGGATTCATTACCGAATATCTCACGCCCGAGCGCATCGCCTCTTTCACGACCGACGACCGCAAGAAAACCCACGGCACCCATGTGCTCGGCATTATGGCCGGAAGCTACAACGGCCCTGCGAAGTATATTTTTGTAAATTCGCGCGGCGCTACACAGCTGCGTCAGCAGACAGTCCCCACCTCGAAGATACCTTATTACGGCATCGCTACTGAGGCCGAACTTGCAGTCGCTTGCGGCGAATTCCTCAACAACAATGTCGAAATCGGCGCAGAGAAAGTCGCCGAATACGCCAAGTCGGTAGGTAAACCCGCTGTGGTCAACCTCTCTATCGGCAACACTTACGGCCCGCATGACGGCACTGACGCCAACAGCCGCTGGCTCGAACGCATCGGCGAGGACGTAATCCTCTGTATCGCAGCCGGCAACGACGGCGACGAGCCCGTTTCGATCCGCAAATCGTTCACTGCTTCCAACCGTTCGCTCCGCACCTTCGTCGGCCGCGTGGCCACCACCGGCATCGTCGACTTCTGGGGCGCTGACGATTCGGTCTACGACGTGACCTTCATCGCCTACAACATCGAGACCGGCGAAACACTCTACTCATATAAACTCGACCGCAACCTCAAGGGCGAAT
>JAGAOW010000221.1 GCA_017889945.1 Muribaculaceae bacterium | reverse complement strand
CAGTCTTTTCAAACCTGACCATCTCAAATAGCTCATCCAGACCTTCGGGTAAAAATTGCCAAAATGCGTCACTGGTTTTCATACCGCAAATTTAACAATTTCCCTAAATTTCATGCACCGGGAATTCGGCTTGAGCCCTTTATTTCTTCTTTGTCGGCTCGATATGAATTGAGACGTGTGTGTCTGCGCCGAATTCATCTCTTAGCTTCCGCTCAATATCCGACGCATGACTGTGCGCAATCTCAAGCGGCGTATCGCCCGGCATGCGTATATGCATCTCTATCGCTATTCGTTTGCCAATTCGCCGCGTCATCAGATGATGTATGTCGCTCACACCCTCTTCCTGACCTACGATTTCTCTAATTCGCTGTTTCGTCTCTTCAGGCAGACTGTTCTCGAGCAAATCGCGCATCGACTCGCCAAACAATCTGACCGCTGTTATTATGATCAATATGCTCACTATTACAGCAGCAATCGGATCAAGAACGGCCCACTTATCGCCTAACAGAATCGCTCCGCCTATGCCCAAAGCCGCCCCCACCGACGAAAGAGCATCACTGCGATGATGCCACGCATTCGCAATAACTACGTTCGAATCAACTTCTTTCCCTACCCTGTAGCTTATTCTGAACACAATTTCCTTTAGAACTATACTCACTAACGCGGCAATCAGCGCTATGCTTCCCGGCACCTCCAATCGGCCCCCGCAAACCACAATCCAGATCTTCTTAACACCCTCAGCGCCAATCATCACACCGACCGCAAACAGCGTCATACCGATAATAGCCGTTGCAAGCGTTTCATACTTGCCGTGTCCGTATGCATGATCCTCATCCTGAGGCTTACTGCTCAGCTTGACGAAGACAAGCACCACTATGTCAGTCAGGAAATCACTCAGGGAATGGACAGCATCGGCAATCATGGCGACAGAATTGCCCAATATTCCGGCTACAAATTTGAATACTACCAGAAAAGCATTGACAACGCTGCCCAAAATCGTAACCCGATATATCCTACTTTCTCTTTCCATAACTGATTATTCAACCGACAAAAGTAACATATAAATCTGTTATTTACGTTACAATTGCAGCAGAATTTATTGCCGGTCAACCGACAGAATATAACCTTTCTTCTTTATTGAAGTGATTGAGACCGATGGGTCGGTAATGAGGCGACGGATATATGTGATCTGCACATTGAGGGCAAGCGAATTGGAGTAGCTTGCATCTCCCCATATTTTTTCAAGTATCGTGTCGCGCTCCACCGGTTTGCCCAAGCATTCCGCAAGCATCTGAAGGATTTCGGTCTGACGGACAGATAACGAATGTGTCTCGCCCTGATATGTCAGTGTTGAAAGATTCGGTCTGAAAATGGTATCGCCGAGCGTGTATTCAACATTCTGATTCACAGTCATACTCTCGAAGCGCTCGTTGATTTTGGCAATCAGTTCCTCGGGATAGAATGGCTTGGGTATATAGTCGTTCCCTTTAAGCGAGAAACCGTAGAGCCGGTCCACTTTATCTGTGCGGTCGGTCAGGAAGAAGATTATGACTCGCTTGTCCTTCGCGCGTATAATCTTTGCCAGCTCGAAGCCGTTAAGCTCCGGCATGTTGATGTCGAGCAGTACAAGGTCGGGCCTCTCTTCGCGATACATCTCAAGCCCCACCTTTCCATTGTTGGCATACACCACCGCATACCCTTCCGCCTCGATGAAACGTTTGAGCAACAAGGAGTTTCTGAGGTCATCGTCAACCAACAGTATCTTGATAGTCCTTTTCATTGCGGCAACGTAATCGTAAAACATGTACCCTTGCCTTCCGAGCTCTCGACCGATATGTCTCCTCCGTGGGCGTCGACAAGCAGTTTCACATATGTCAGGCCGAGGCCCATGCCGGGTTGCTCGCCGATCGATGCCTTGCCCCGATAAAAACGCTTGAATATATGTCGGACGTCGCCGGCTGCAATGCCGTTGCCCGTATCGCAGACACGAAGTTCGACCATCCCGTCCTTCTCCGATGCTGCGGCATTGATTTCCACCTTCGGTCCGGAATATTTTATGGCATTCTCGACAAGGTTATTCAGTATATTATAGAGATGGGAATAGTCGGCCGAAACAACAAGTCCTTTATCTATGCCATTGCTCACTTCAACAATTTTATCAGCCGGCTTCACTGCCGCAGTCGCCACCGTCTCAAACAATTCGTGAAGATTTACGCTCTGAATGTTCAGGGGTATCTGCTCCACATTGTTAAACGTGATGTCACGGAGTTTCGAAAAATAGGCCGATAGATTGTCGAGCGCATTGCGCGTCTCGCTCAGGATTTCTTTTTTCACTTCCCTATCCTCCATCATCCGCTCATTGTCAAGACCTGACACACACATTTTCAGTGTCGAGATAGGCCGTTTCAGTTCGTGAATCATCGTAGTGATGAAGCTGTTGCGCAATCTGTCAAGACGCGACAGCCTGACTATCGTTTTGAACTGCCATACAAGACAAACGATGAGGAACGATGACAATATGAAGGCAAGTACAAGTGTCCATCCCATTTCCTTGAGAATATCAGAAGTTGGAATCGCGCAATCAATTACAACAGCCTTGCGTTCAAGTTCCGAATATGGGCTGATAATCTGAAAATGTGGATTGACAAAGGATTTATGACCATGCATGGCCAATTTCCACATAATGCTGTCGGTTGTAGTCAGCGAGAGTATAGCCGTGATATTTTCTTTCTTCAATAAGGAGTCGAGCCCCTGAATGGTAAATGGAGATTGAACTTCCAAGTCAAAATTCCGCATTGCCGCCCATGCTGCACCATCCGATGGTGCTGTCGATGCGTCTATAGATAGTTTTTTCTCCTCAACACGATTCAGACTGTCCGTAACTATTTCTGCCAGTCGTTCAATTTCTTCATCTGTCAGATTACGTTCTTCATCAATACCTAAAAGTTTTCGTCCATTAAATGAAGATGTCACTGTTACCTTTCGTGACGTATGACCGGCATAGTCGACTCCATGACTCAGGCTATAAGATGTCTTTATCTCGCCAACCCCTTTTTTGTCCCGTTCCTTATTATACTCGACCAAGACATCAGCAATAACTGCTTCCGTATGGTGTTCATATTCACGCAGTGAGAATTCATATCGGCCGTACAGCCAATATGCCTGCATGCCGAGAAAGGCAAGTATCGCGACGATAGTAATTATATATAATGTCTTTATACGTTTTTCCATGTCGCAAATTTAAGAAATTCTCATCAGTCGCCGACGCTGTGGTTCAGGCTATTCGACTGACAGTAATAATTTAGTAATAAACCCATAATGTTTGAGTAATGATTATTCTCGTCCTGACAACTGGTGCCGTGATAACTTTGCAGCGTAAATCAATTAACGACTAAAAATTCAAACATTATGAAGAAAACATTTTTGATTGTCGCCGTCATGGCAGTTACGGCATCAATAGTCTCCGGCAAAGTGCTTCGCCGTCAGCTCTGCATTTACGAGTCGTCAGTCCCCGAGACCGAAACCATCGCACTTGAGACCATGGAGTTCGTCTATGACTATCGCTGCTGTGTCGACACCACCGGTTCACTCGCTGACAACTATAGCAGCGACAACATGCTGTTGCAGATCGGCCCCGACGGCCTGTCGAAGTTTTCAAGCTACAAGAACCTGTGCGTCGACTCCCTGCTCATGAGTTCCACACCCGAGCAGATTGCTGATGCGGCCATAGAAGGGAAACTCAGCACCGGCGAATTCATGACCGTCTACAAGAATTACCCCGCGGGTCGACTCGTCCATACCGAGAAAATATGTCAGGACTGGTTTCGCTACGACGAGGCGATGCCGTCGCTCGACTGGCAACTGACCGATTCGGTCACTACTGTGCTCGGCTACGAATGCCGGATCGCACGGTGTAAGTTCCGTGGCCGTGAGTGGACCGTGTTCTACACCGAGGACATTCCTCTGATGGACGGCCCATGGAAGCTCCACGGCCTCCCCGGCCTCATCATGAAAGCCTCTGACGAAAACGGTCATTACACATTCGAGTGCATCGGCATCAAGTCGAAAGCCGACCGGCCCGTCACTATATATAAAGTGCCGTTCAACAACACCGACCGCAAAGGATATTATGACGCGAAACATCGCTATGAGATAAATCCATACGCTTACTATGAAGTGACTACAGGCCGTCATATCCCTGTCACTGACGCCGCAGGCAATCCTTCGCTCGACGCCTATGACCCGATTGAGCTGCCGTTTGACTATCTTGAAAAAGACTGGAAGAAATGATTAGACACAGATTTTTCATACTTTGCGTTCTCCTCGGACTGCTGTCGGCTTCGGCGGCAGTCCCCGGCGAACTCCACGGCACCGTTGTCGACGCAGACACCGACGAACCCGTTGTCGGATGCATCGTAAAATCAAAAAGTGCGTTTACATCCACCGACAAAGACGGACATTTTACAATAACGCCTGTGGCCGGCGCAGACTCGGTGTCATTCCGTTTCATGGGCTACGAATCGCTTTCTCTGCCTCTTGCCGCCGACATGTCGGTCGTGCGACTGAAGCATAAAGCCACGCAGCTCAATGATGTGATTGTCAAAGCACCTGATATTTATGCCAAGGGAGACACACTCGTTTTCAATGTCGCAAAATACGCCGATGCCAAAGACAATGCCATCATCGACGTCATCAAGCGTCTGCCAGGCATAAAAGTCGAAGACGACGGAACGATAAAATATCAAGGCAAGCCTATCAACAAATTCTATCTCGACGGCAATGATTTTATCGGCGGCCAATACGGACTGGCCACAAACAATATCTCTCACAAGGATGTAGCCTCAGTGGAAGTGATGGAAAACCATCAGCCCGTCAAAGCACTCGAAGGCATCGAATTCCCTGAGGAAGCGGGCATTAACCTCAAGCTTAAAGAGGATGCCCGCCGGCGCTGGGTGGGCGTTGCCAAGGCTGCAGCCGGACTTCAACCCTTTCTTTTCGACGCTTCGGTCTACACCATGCGTATCGCTCCCAAAAACCAAAATATAATTACTCTGAAAGCCGACAACACTGCATGGAATCCGGCCAACGAGATACAGGAACATGACTTCAGCGACATGTTCTCTGCTGACTACACCTCATCTCTTTGGCCTGAATATATTTCTGCCGACATCGTTGACGCACCCCTCTCGGAGAAGCGCACCCGCGACAATCTGTCATGGCTCGCAAACGCCATAACGGCATGGAAAGCCGACGATACCTCGATGCGGCTCATACTCAACTACATGGGCGACAGGCTCGACTATAATTCAGGTATTACCACCGATTATTTCAGCAGCACTATACCCCAATTCATCCAAAACAACTCACAAAGGACTCAGATTCACGACCTTTCAGCCCAATTCTTCAGCGAGACCAACAAGCGCAACTATTTTCTGAAAGATAAATTCACTCTTTCGGGCTGTCTGGAGAAGTCAAATTCAGCCATTACCGGCTCGTTCGACCTTGACCAACGGGTCAACAGAAAAAATTTCTCAGCCGGCAACGACCTGAAACTTGTGAAGCGCAACGACAAAAAACTTTTTACACTCATCTCACGCAACACATTCACGCATCGCCCCGACCGACTGTTAATCTCAGGCGAAGACAATGCGTTGCAGAGTCTCACGACAAGCGATTTCCGTAGCACCACCGAGACAAAATTCGGAAAACTTACCCGCTTCTGGAAATATTATGCCACTTCCGGACTCGATCTTGACTATCATCGCATGAACACCTCGCTTTCAGGCATAGACCGATTTGACAACAAAGGCATACACGAGGCCTTCCTGTCAAACGTTTACGTCACTCCGCAAGTCGATTACAAGCGCAACGGCTGGATGGCTTCGTTGCGACTGTCGTTGAAATGGCTGCATTACACTGTCGCCGGTCAGCATGACTACATCAACGCCTCGCCCCGACTGTACATAAAACGACAGGTAACGGCGAAATCAGACATCTCGGCCTCAGTCAGTTACCGTCTTGCCTCGCCTAAGCCATATCTGAACATCACGACGCCGGTGCTCGCCGACTACCGCAATCTCTTCATCGCCCAAAACCCCGACAAATATTCACAAGACCTCGCCGCCACGCTTTCCTACCGTTACCGCAATCCGCTGAAATCACTGTTTTTCAACCTCTCTGCGACCTACAATCACAGTCGCAGTGCCATCATGTCAAATCAATTGTTTGTCGGAGACTTCATCATTTCGACCTACGCCGACCGACTTTACCACAGCAACTCCTGGTTTGTCAACGGCGGTTTCAGCAAAGGGCTCGGACACAGCAAAATGGTTGTCGGTTGCGATGTCGAAGCGTCCAACTCATCAGCGTCATCGATGCGCGACAACGCCATAATCCCCTACCGACAGATTGCCGCCGGTGTAAAACCCTATTTCAAAGGAAGCATTCTGCCGTGGCTCTCGGCAAACTACGAGGCAAACTACCGTTTCTCCCAAATGTCACTCGACGGCTG
>JAGAOW010000220.1 GCA_017889945.1 Muribaculaceae bacterium | reverse complement strand
GGTCTGCCCTGCCCCAACATCTTCGCCGGCGGACTCAACTTCCACGGCCGCTACGAATTCGTGCCCATTCCCTCGATGGAAAAAGCCACGGAAGTCATTGTCCACATCGCTTCCATCGTCGGCCGTCGCTGATGCAGCCGCGGAAGCCCCTACTGATTGTCATCACGGGTGCTACGGCATCCGGCAAAACCGCTCTTGCCATTCAACTGGCCCTTCGGCTGAAATGCGAAATCATTTCAGCCGATTCGCGTCAGATATACCGTGGCATACCGAGTGCCACCGCCGCACCCTCGCCCGAACAGCTCAGCCTCGTCCGCCATCATCTCATCGCCACTCTCGACCTCGACAGCTACTATAGCGCCGCATGCTTCGAGAGCGATGCGCTCAGTCTCTTGCCCGACATCTTCAGCCGCTCCGGCGGATTCGCCATCGTCTGCGGCGGCTCGATGCTCTACACCGACGCCCTGACCCGTGGCATCGACGACATGCCGACAGTCTCCGACGAAGTCCGCGCCAAAGTCGCCGGCCTCGCTCGGCAGCACGGCAGCGACGGACTCTTGGCCCTGCTCGAGATTACCGACCCCGACTATTTCGCCGAAGTCGACCATGCCAACCTCAAGCGCGTCATCCATGCCCTCGAAATTTCCATGCAGGCCGGCGTTCCCTACTCGTCGCTGCGTTCGGGCCGGCGCGCCGACCGTCCATTCGACATCGTCCGCTTTGCCATCGACCGCCCCCGCTCCGAGCTCTTCGACCGCATCAACTCGCGCGTCGACGCCATGATCGAAGCCGGACTTGTCGACGAAGCCCGCAGCGTCGCCCCTCTGCGCCATCTCAACTCACTCAACACCGTCGGTTTCAAAGAAATGTTCGCCTACTTCGACGGACTGATGGACTTCGACACCGCCGTTGCCAGAATCAAAAAGAATACCCGCGTCTACGCGAAAAAACAACTCACATGGCTTCAGCGCGACGACTCAGTCACATGGCTGCCCTCTGACGCCGACGCCGACACCATCCTGTCATTACTTCATCTCAACTCATGAATTCAATAGCTAAATACGACCCACTTCTCCGCCCCCTGCGCGACAAACAGACAGTCAGCATCCTCTTCGTCTGCCTCGGCAACGAATAAGAAAAATTTTCTAAATTATTTAATCCTAATACTCATAGTGTTAGGATTATTTTGTATCTTTGCAATGTAAACCGAATCAACGGTTTTATTTCAAATAATGTAAACCACAAGGTAAACCATTTGCAAGGTATGAAACGTAATTTACCGACCATCACACCTATATTATATACAAGTAAGACGCTTGCCAACGGCGAGCATCCTATTATGTTGCGAGTATGCTATAACGGCAAACGCACCTATAAAAGTATCGGTATATCCTGCAAACCGACCGAGTGGAACAAGGATAAAAACAAGGTTAAGGGAAGCCGCGCCAGTAGCCTCAACACGATTATAACACGTGAACTGACGAAGGCAAACGATTATGTTTTATCGTTAGAAGGCAAAGACGATTACACAGCCTCCACCATTATTAAGCACCTCTCAAAATCTGCTCCGACTCAAATAACATTATATTCGCTCTTTGAAGAACGGATTACTTTTTTCAAGGAAGAAAAACAAAGTCATAATAATGCCGTTGGATATCGCACATTGCTCAACCGTATCAAAAAATATACTGATAACGTTGATTTAGAATTATTTGAAATAACTCCAAGTTGGATATCAGAATTTGAGGAACACCTCCGATGCCACTACTCGGATAATTCCATCAGAAAATTTTTTGACTGCTTTAAGGCTATTTTCAACTATGCCAAACGGCAAGATTACATTAAGGAGACTCCATTTTCCAACTTTACGTTTAGTAAGAAGTTAAACACTCAGACACGGAAAAGAGCCTTAACCATTGACGAGATT
>JAGAOW010000219.1 GCA_017889945.1 Muribaculaceae bacterium | reverse complement strand
TACTCGTCGATGAAGAGGAATCGTATGCCATCCTGTTTTATCTTCTGAATCCAGCAATATAACAAAGTAAGGGCTACGGTTCCGGTCGACCAAACATGTGTGAGGGGCAGCGATTTCTTTTTGTAGCGGTTTACAATTATGCTTTTGTCACCCTCCTTTTCTATGCCAAGCTCGCATTTGATGCCTGCGTTGTTGAGAAAGCAGCAGTAGTCATCTACAAGGTCGTTGTCGATGATTTCCGCCAGAACGTTATTGTTCTTGGGAGCTCTGCCGATATAGTAGCGTCTGTCGAGCGACTTGAAATAGAGCATGTTCGACACAAAATCGAAAATGGCCTTGAATGTATCGTTTTCTTCCGAGGCCGGGAGCTGAGTGTTCTTACGGATGTACTTGAGCACCGACAGTGTAGGATCGTCGATTTTGTTTTCGAGTGTCGAAGTGCCTTCGAGCAGGCTCTCAAAGTTCTCATTGCCATTGTGCCGGTCGAAGTGCAGACAGCGTTTGCCTCCGATAATGAGGCTCTCGCCCGTAAGGACGCGATAGGTACTTTTGGTGTAGGAATAAACAACCTCCATGCCGTCGAACTCGAAAGTGTACTCGAAGTGAGCTTCCGTATCATCGCTGTTGGCGTTGAGATAGTTATCGTACAGCTCAGGGATGACTTTGTAGTCGGTCAGATGCTCCACAATGTCGAAAATTGCCAATCCGAGGTTCGATTTGCCAGAGCCGTTGAGGCCATGCACGATAGCACAGCGGACAATGCCATTGCTTATGCACTCGGGATGGAAGGCATATGAGTTGCTGTCGGAGAAATCCAGCACGGTTTCCTTCTCGAAGCCGCGGAAGTTAGTCACTTTAAACCGTTTGAGCATAGCTGATGTGCTTATTAGCGTTCTGTATGCAAAGTTAAGTCTTGTTTGCCAAAACGCCAAATCCATCCGTAATTTTTTTACGGCAGCAATTCCAAATCACCCACGGACGGAGCGGCATCTATGTCGCATATTTTCGCTATATTTGCAGTCTAACCCCGTTTATCACCATGAGAGAATCCATAGTCATCAATAATTCGTGGGTGAGCAGCATGATAAGGGCCGAGGAGATTATCAGGGAGATGCCGACGGTGGTGGAAAGGATGAGGCGGTCGTGCCGCGTGTCCGATGCCACGCTGATTGAGCTTGCAGCGTGTTTTGAGCCGTGCTCTTTCCCTAAAAAGCATCGGCTGGTAGTCGACAACGCCAGGTCGCGCTATGCATATTTCATCGAGAAGGGGCTGACACGTTCGTTCTGGATTGTCGACGGCGAGGAGATAACGACCTCTTTTTCGACCGACGGCGCAATTGTGTTCAGCATGGATGAGCTCTACTACAACAAGCCGAGCGAAGAGAATGTGGAGACGATCGAAGCCGTGACGGCCTTTCGAATACACGTCGGCGACCTCGTCAGATTGTTTGAGACCAATATCGAGCTCGCCAACTGGGGACGCATCATCCATCAGGACGAATACCGGCGCCTGCACCGCTCGCATAAAGAACGCCTGACGCTGCCCGCACGCGAACGCTATGAGGCGTTCTGCAGTCAGTTTCCCGAGGTTGCCGAAAAAGCGCGTCTTGGCCATATAGCCTCATATCTCGGGCTGCGGCTCTCTACCCTGAGCCGCCTTAGGGGACGAATTTGACCTATGTCAAATTTTTGCCAGCGAATAATGCCTAACTTTGCGCCTCTGAACCGTCAACACTCTCCAGTCATCTCCACATAACGGAAAAATCACCCTGAATTATGGCCGAAACATTCACATCACGCGCCGTGGCATCGGGAGCATACGCCGACTCCAAACCACACTATGAGCTTCTCGACGGACTCCGAGGCGTAGCGGCGCTCCTCGTACTATGGTATCATGTCCATGAAGGATTTGCTTTCGCGGGGGGACTGCCCGTGATCGACGACATCAACCACGGATACCTTGCCGTCGACTTTTTTTTCATGCTTTCCGGCTTCGTGATAGGCTATGCCTACGACGACCGCTGGGGCAACGGCCTCTACACCGGCGGCTTCTTCAAGCGCCGCCTCATACGCCTCCACCCCATGGTGGTGATGGGTGCAATCGTGGGACTCATTTGCTTCCTGATCCAGGGAGCGCAGCAATGGGACGGCACTCCCGCCACTGTCGGCGGCATAATGACCGCCCTGCTCTGCGCCATGCTTTTTATTCCCGCTATGCCCGGGGGGATGTATGAGGTAAGAGGCAACGGCGAGGCATTCCCGCTCAACGGCCCTGCCTGGTCGCTCTTCTTTGAGTATATCGGCAACCTGCTTTACGCGCTGTTCATCCGCCGCTTCTCCACGGCGGTAGTGGCTGTGCTCACAGGCTTGCTCGGCCTGGGCCTGATCGCATTCACCTGGCTCAACATGAGCGGCTACGACATGATAGGCGTGGGCTGGACCATGGGCGAG
>JAGAOW010000218.1 GCA_017889945.1 Muribaculaceae bacterium | reverse complement strand
ACGTGCTACCATTACACCACAAGGCAATTTTGTGTTCTTGGAATTATTAGCGCTCTCTTGCGTTTTGTTCCGTTTTGCGAGTGCAAATTTATGACAATAATTTGGTATGGCCAAATTTTTTCAAGCGTTTTTTGCTAAAAAATTTCAGTATTTTTTCGACTTATTTTGCCGGAATAAATTTGATTTTAGCTGACAGACTGTAGTTCAATCCAATAAGTCGCGGATGACATCAATGCGCCGGGCAAAATCCTCGATAGCGAGACGCTGATTTTCTGTCAGCCCTTTGATGTCTTTGCCGCAGCCGGCAGATTTGCAGAAGCGAGTATCGGCGGGATTTGTGTGTCGGTCGGGACAGATATATACAGTTTCGGTGCGGAACAGTCCGCGGTGCTGCTCAACTGAACCGAGATCGGGCAGCGCCATGAACATGTCGAGGAGATACTGCATCGCATCGACGGTGTCTCCGTCGTATTCGGGCTGATACGCGCCTAATAGGTCTGCCGCGAAGCCGACATTGCCCCGGCTGACTATGTCGCAGATTTTGGCGCTGTCGAAGAGTTCGCATTCGTAGATCAGTCTGCGGGTGGCTTCGGGAGCAGACTCGACATCGGAATAAACCGTCTCGACAGCGTACTCGCGGGTAACGGCTTTCAGATAGTCGGCAAAGCGTCGGAGGGCGAGGGTGTGATAGTCGCATCTCCGGTTTTCGTCCAAGAGCCATGATACAAGGTATTTGCGATACAGGCTCGGTCCGAGTCCGTGCATGCGACGACTGATGATGAAGTCCCAGTTGTCGGCGGATGGAAATATTTCGGGTTTGGAAAGGAGTTCGCAATATTTTCGTCGGAGACATTCGTCTCTGAGCTCTTCGGAACTTATGCTATAACGTCGTTCGGCCATGATGGATATTTTTTTCGTCGGGCCAAATATACGAATAAGTCGAGTGCAAAAGCAAATTTATTCGTATATTTGACATTGTCGAAGATACTCACGTTCGGCAAAGCTCAAAAAAAATTGGCTTTGCTCTCAACTTATTCGTATCGTTGACTTCGTCGAAGATACTCACGTTCGGCAAAGCTCAAAAAAAATTTTTGGCTTTGCACTCAACTTATTCGTATCTTTGCGCATATGAATCAGTCATCCACGCTTAAAAGATTAGTAAGGGCCGTTTTGATTTTTGCGATAGCCGCAATAATGGCCGATGTCTCAGCGAGTAATCCCAAACGTGAATTCAGGGGAGCGTGGATGCAGACTGTGTTTCAGGACGGCTACCGCACACGCACCACAGAGCAAAATAAAAAATTTATCAGCAGCGAGCTTGACAAACTGAAGGCAGCCGGAATTAATGCGGTTATTTTTCAGGTCAGGCCGCAGTCGGATGCGTTTTATGACAGTCAAATCGAGCCGTGGAGCAGATTTCTGACTGATGGCGGTAAAGCTCCTGTGCCATATTGGGACCCGCTGAAATATATCATCGATGAGGCTCATGCCCGCGGAATGGAACTGCATGCATGGCTTAATCCCTACAGAGTGACTTCGACGGCGAAACAGACCTTGCCGGCGAAGCATATCTATCACAAGCATCCCGAACGCTTTGTGCGCTATGGCGGAAAGCTGTATTTTGACCCCGGCCAGCCTGAAAATATGGCGTATATAAAGAAAGTGGTGGCTGATATAGTGAAGCGCTATGACGTCGACGGCATACATATGGACGATTATTTCTATCCATATCCCGACAAGGGCAAGGTGTTCGGCGACAGCAAATCTTTTGCCCGCTACGGCAAGGGGCTCAAGCGCGGCGACTGGCGGCGCGACAATGTGAACCGTCTGGTCAAGAGTCTCAACGAAGAAATCAAATCGATAAAGCCGTGGGTACGCTTCGGTATAAGTCCTTTCGGCATCTGGCGCAATAAGGCCAATGACCCGCGCGGAAGCGAGACAAGGGGCTTGCAGAATTATGACGCTCTGTATGCCGATGTGCTTCTCTGGGCCGAGAAGGGATGGGTCGACTATCTGATTCCGCAGGTTTACTGGGATATTGAACACCCTATGGCGCCATATGGAACGCTTGTCGACTGGTGGAACAAGAATTGCTGTGACCGAGACCTGTATATCGGTCAGAACGTCGATGTGACCATGAACAAAGCCGATGTCGCTCCGTCGGACCAACGCACACAATTAGCATCGAAAATCGAGATGACGCGCGCGGCACAAAAGGTCGGCGGAAATTGCTGGTGGCCGGCATCGTCGCTGACAAAAAACGTAGGCGGTGTGGCAGATTCGCTCAGCCGCTACCATCAGTCGACTGTAGCACTTCCGCCTGCATATCCGGCACTTTCGAATTCGCTGCCTGAAGGTGTCAGCGATTTGAATTTCAAGCGTGGAGTCCTGTCGTGGTCGGCAAATGCGCCGGCGGGCCGAGCAGACGACTGCACACGTTTTGTTGTGTACCGGTTTGACAATGATGAAGAATTTGACCTCGAGAATGCCGCAAATATAGTGGCTGTCACACCGGGACATTCAATCAAGGTCGACAAGGCCGGATATTATGTGGTTACGGCCTTGGACAGAGTCAATAACGAGTCACTTCCGTCGGAAGCAATAAAGATAAAACCGTAAGCGATGCCAAAGATTTCGGTCATAGTCCCAATCTACAACTCGGAGCGGTATCTGCGAGAGTGCATAGAGAGTGTTATCGGCCAGAGTTTTGCGGATATAGAGCTTGTATTGGTCGACGACGGGTCGACGGATTCGTCGCCGGATATATGTTCGGAATATGCTGCCGGCGACGGACGCATAAAGGTTGTCACACAGCCGAACGGCGGCCTTTCGGCAGCTCGTAACAAAGGCATTGACGTCGCAAGGGGCGAATATCTTTTTTTCTTAGACTCGGACGATACGATTCATCACGATGCGCTGTCGGCTTTATATGATGTCGCCGAACGGACAGACACCAAGATCGTAGCCGGACTTCCTGTGATTGCCGAAAATTATGTATTCGAAAAGGCAATAGACCGGGACGCGGTCAGGATTTGTGATGCCGAAGAGCTAATCGCCGACATCCTGTATCAGAAAAAAGATACTGACAATTCGGCATGCTGGAAATTATTCCGGGCGGAATTATTTGATGATACACGATTCAGAAACGGTTGGTTTGAAGACCTCGACATATTCTACAGACTTTATGAAAAAGCAGGTAAAATAGCGTTGATCGACAGTGTGATATATTTCTATAGACGTCACTCGGACAGCTTTATCAACAGCTGGTCGCCGCAAAGACTCGATATACTCGGTGTGGCAGAGCGCATGTCGGAGTATATGAAGGCCAAAGGCAGAAGACTGCATTCGGCCGCCGAGCACCGCCGCTTCAGCGCATATTATAATGTATATGTCGGGCTGATGCTTAATCAGCCGGCAAAAGAGAATGAAATCAAGCGTTGCAGGAAAGTCATCAAACAACTGCGACGCGCAATAATTTTTGACAGACAGTCGCGTTTAAAAAACAGAGTAGGGGCAATCGCTTCGTACATTGGCAGCAAATTTGTAAAAAAACTCGCAAAATGGGATTCAAGATATTGTCATTAGATATAAAAGGCTTTACAGATATTTGTGCAAGGCTTCAGGATCAGGTTGAAACCTCGGGTTTCGAACCCGATCTTGTCGTAGGTATACCCAGAGCCGGTATATGGATTTCAGACAATGCCTTTCACAGTTACAAAAAGTCGCATCTGACCCTGATAAGACCTGAACGGAACACATTCAAGCGTAAATTCAAATGGATTGCAAGTCGGCTGCCGCTTTGGGCGCTTGACCGTCTCAGAAAACTTGAAGCACGAATGTTAGTCAAGGATTTCAATCATATGGATGATGTTCAGATTATTTTGCCTAAACTTGACGACTCCGTGGGCAAGGTGCTTGTTGTCGATGATGCGCTTGACAGCGGTGCGACTCTCAAAGCCGTCATGGATAAGTTTGCCGAGCAATATCCTAACGTGGACAGCCGCAGTGCGGTTCTGACAATTACGGGCCGAAAGACGACATATCGTCCTGACTATTATCTGCTTGACGACAGCACATTAATCAGAACGCCATGGTCGATAGATTCGAAGAGAAGAAGCTGACTCCGGCTGTCATAGTAGACCTCGACGGCACATTGGTCGACGGTAACAGCCTGCGGATATATTTCAAATGCGGTTTTGCCGACTGTCTGCGTTCGTGGCGTCTGCGCGATGCCGCTGTCGAGGCCATGTGTCTTGCGGCGAGAGCCTTGCGTCTGATATCACATACGACCATGAAATCGAAACTGCTGAAAGTGCTTAGACCAAACGAGCGTCTGCTTGAGCGTTTCGGCAGCGCCGTTAGACGAAGAATCAACCCTGCAGTCAGTGCGTTAATCGAGCGTGAGCGCAAAGTCGGACACAGAGTTCTGCTTGCCACAGCTTCGCCTGACTGCTATATACCGACAATTTGGGAAGGCGATTTCGTGGCCACACATTTCAGCCCGGGCGAGGCTATGAAAGAATGCCGGGGGGAAGAGAAACTGCGGCGGGTCAACCAATGGCTCGCTGAGAATTCATGCAGCATGTATATGGTTGTAAGCGACCATAGCGACGATTTGCCCTTAGTGGCAGGCAACAGGACCGGAATAAATGTGCTTGTAAAGCCTGACCGACGCAGTCTAAACCTTTTCAGAAAGCTCAAGCCAGCGCATCTCCTTCTCATCGATGATGTCGACAAGCTCGGTGTAGCGCGCTGATTTTACGTCGATATCGCTGATAGTCTCGCCGCTGTTGAACAAGCTGTCGAGTTCGGCTTTTTCGGCGTTGAGTGCTTCAATTTCCGCTTCAAGCGCTTCAAATTCCTTGCGTTCCTTGAATGTCAGTTTCTCCTTGCGATTGGCGTGAGGCCGCACACGGTCGGTCGGCGCGGCGACGGCGTTTTCCTTTTCAATTTCTTTTTCGCGCTCGAGTTTCCACTGATGGTATTCGCTGTATGTGCCGGGGAAATCCTTGACAACGCCGTTGCCTTCCATGACAAAGATATGGTCGACCACATTGTCGAGGAAGTAGCGGTCGTGGCTGATGACGATGGCGCAGCCTTTGAAGTCGGCAAGGTATTCTTCGAGGATGCCGAGTGTCACGATGTCGAGGTCGTTGGTCGGTTCGTCGAGAATCAGGAAATTCGGGCGGCGCATCAGGACAGTCGCCAGATGAAGACGGCAGTGTTCTCCCCCGCTGAGAGTGTGGATGTATTTCTGTTGGTCGGGAACGGAGAAGAGAAATTTCTGCAGAAACTGCATCGGCGCGATATGAATGCCGTTGAGTTCGATGTCCTCGGCGATTTCGGTCACGGCGTCGATGACCTTT
The DNA here is from genome assembly GCA_017889945.1 of Muribaculaceae bacterium. Taxonomy (GTDB): domain Bacteria; phylum Bacteroidota; class Bacteroidia; order Bacteroidales; family Muribaculaceae; genus CAG-873. The sequence continues at coordinate 10,488 of JAGAOW010000218.1, read as the reverse complement.
TTGTTGTCGTCAAAGGCTATGCCTTCCTGGCTGTAGTAGCCGAAGCGGACGGTCTCGCCGACATTCCATTCGCCCGAGTCGGGGCTGACAATGCCTTGCAGCATCTTTATGAAAGTTGACTTGCCGACACCGTTAGCACCGACAATGCCGAGTTTTTCGTAGCGGGAGAAGGTGTAGCTGAAATCGTCGAGTATGATTTTGTCGCCGAAGCGCTTGCTGATATGCTCGGCCTCGAAAATTTTCGAACCGATGTAGCCGGCCTTTACTTCGAGATTGACATTCTCCTCGACGTGCCGCTGCTGCGAGCGCTCTTTGAGATCATAGAAGCGGTCGATGCGGAATTTTGCTTTGCCGGCGCGTGCCTGCGGCTGTCGGCTCATCCATTCCTGCTCTTTGCGGAGGGTGTTTTTTACCCGCGCCAGTTCGGCGTTCATGGCCTCGATGCGCTCCAAGCGTCGGCGGAGATAATAGTCGTAGTTGCCGTCGTAGAAATATGCTTTGCGGTCGTCGAGCTCTATGATGCGATTGCATACGCGGTCGAGGAAATAGCGGTCGTGAGTAACCATCAGCAGGGTAACACGCTGACGGCGGAGGTAATTTTCGAGCCATTCGATGACTTCGACGTCGAGGTGGTTGGTCGGTTCGTCGAGAATAATCATGTCGGGCTGCTGCATGATAGCTCTTGCGAGAGCCACACGCTTGCGCTGTCCGCCCGAAAGGACATCGACTTTCATCGTGACATCGTGGAGTTTAAGGCGCGAAAGCATCTGTTTGACACGCTCTTCATAGTCCCATGCGCCGATAGTGTCCATGTCGTGAATCGCCTTCGCCAACAGGTCGCGGTTGTCGGATGTCAGAGCCGTCTCATAGCGCTTGACAGCTTCGGCCGCCGGACCTCCGTCCTGCAGACAGGCCTCTATGATGCTTGCACCTTGGGGCAGCTCGGGGCACTGGTCGAGATAGCAGACTTTCAGGTCGCCTCTGAACACTACCGAACCGCTGTCGGGCGTCAATTGGCCGGAAATGATTTTGAGAAGGGTCGATTTGCCGGTGCCGTTTTTGGCTACGATGCCGATTTTGTCGCCTTCGTTAATTCCGAAGGAAACGTCCTCGAAAAGCATGCGTTCGCCGACGCTCTTTGTGAGATTTTCGATTTGAAGGAATACAGCCATGAGCGCGCGATATAAGTCAGAGCAAATGTTTGCCCTCGCAGTGAAGCACACGGCCGGGGAAGCGGTCGAGCATGGTCATGTTGTGAGTGGCCACGATGACGGCTGTGCCTTCTTTGGCAATCGAATAGAGATGGTTGATAATCTGCTCTCCCGTTTCGGGGTCGAGGTTGCCAGTCGGCTCGTCGGCAATGATGAGCTCGGGTTTGTTGAGGAGCGCACGCGCAATGACGATGCGCTGCTGCTCGCCACCCGAAAGTTCGTGAGGCATCTTGTATGACTTGTTGGTCATGCCGACTTCCTTGAGAACTTCTTCGATGCGCTGCTCTTTGGCATCCTTGTCTTTCCATCCCGTAGCGTCAAGGACAAATTCGAGGTTGGCATAGACATTTCGGTCTGTGAGCAACTGAAAGTCCTGAAAGACAATGCCTATGCGTCGACGCAACTGAGGAATCTGCTTGCGCCTGATTGTCGTCAGGTCATATTCATATATGCGCGCTTCGCCGGTCAGGACGGGCACTTCGGCATATAAAGTCTTGAGCAACGAGCTTTTGCCGCTTCCGACTTTGCCAATCAGATATACGAATTCGCCCGGCTCGATTTTAAAACCGACATCCTTGAGCACTACATGCTCCTTGCGAAGCACTTCAACACCTTTATATTCGATTATTGACATTGGACTGATTTAAACTTATTGCAAAAATAAGCTTTTTATTCGAATCGCAGCCCATAAAGACACAAAAATAAGGATGTATGCCTGAAAACACACATCCTTATAATGTAGGTCGTGATGCCTTATGGTGTGGGCAGACGATTATTTTGCAGCGATTGTGTCGACTAATGCGCTTGCTGAGTCAACAGCGACTGAATCGGGAGTGATTTCCTCAATGATTTGTTCCTCTTCGATTACGGTGTTGTTGGGGAGGAGGTCGCCGAGAGTAGTCGCTTTGTCGATGTTGGGGTCGACAACCATTTTGACGTATGACTCAACTTCTTCATCGGAAACTTTCTGACCTGAGAATTCCATGCCTTTAATCAGAGAAGTTTTGATGAGGTTGCCGAGTGCTTCCTTCAGAATGTCTTTGTCGGAATCGGTAAGCACATAATCGGCATTGTCGGTAATAATCTGGTTGGTTTTGTCCTGATCAGCCTCGAGCGATTTGCTTTCAAGATCTTTCAGGTCTGTAGCCGAAGCGATAACTTTTGTAGCTTTGTCGATTTCGTTGGCATATTCAACAACCGGAGAAGATTTTGAACATGAAGCGATACCCATGACAAGGGCGATAAGAGCCATTGTGAGGATAGAATTGATTTTTTTCATTTGTCTGTTTATGTTAGTTAATACTGATGTGAGTCATTGTCGAGTTCGCGTGAGGTAAGCGGCTTTTTGTTCATTTTGTGCCAGACATACCATATATATGCGAGCACGAAGGGTACCAGGACTGATACATAGCTCATGACCGTGAGAGTGAACAGCGACGAGGAGCTGTTTGCTATTGTCAATGAGCTTCCGGCATCAAGCAGCGAGCGGTAGTAGGCTGTGTCACAGTAACCGGCGAGCAGTAACAGGACTATAACGACGAGTACTGTGCCTATGCCTGAGAACCATATGCCTTTTGTGAAGGTGCTGCAGAATGCCGTTCGGGCTATGGCATATAATACCATAACAACTCCGAGTGCCAAAAGGATTGCAAGAGGCCACATATCGCAGAGATTTGAGAGGAAAATATTCGGCACTTCGGTAAATGTGCCGCCATCTGCTGCTCGAAGGCCGTCGGCCAACGCAAGAACGATGAGGAATGCAACAAACAGCAGTGCGAAAATGAGGCCGTTGACGAGTGTGCGTCGACGGAGACGTGCGGCGAATTGCTCGGTGTGACGGATATTGTTGATGAAATAGAGCGATGCCTGAGTGCGGGCAAGGAAGAAGACTGCAAGTCCGAGAAGGAGATTGCGCCAATCGGCGATTGCTTCAAGTCCGCGCGTCGACGCCCACTTTGATATGAAGGGCGAACCAGCGTCGAGGATGTTGCTTTTTGTGACAGTGAACTCTGCTCCGAAGAAGAGCATGCCTACGGCGACACCGAGCAGGACGCAGCCGAAGAAGCCGTTGAACATCAGGAATGCGTCGTAGGTGCGTGTACCGTAGAGGTTGCCCTGTTTGCGGCGGAATTCATAGCTGACCGCCTGGACGACGAAACTCAGCAGAATAAGCATCCACAGCCAGTAGGCGCCACCGAAACTGGTAGAATAGAACAGGGGAAATGATGCAAAGAAAGCACCTCCGAAGACAACGAGGGTTGTGAATGTCAGTTCCCATTTACGGCCGAGCGAGTTGACCATAAGGTTGCGGCTGATGTCGTCAGTTTTGCAATAAAGCATAGACTGACCGCCCTGCACGAAGAGCAGGAATACCAAGGCTGCGCCGAGAACGGCGATAATCAGCCACCAATAGTGTTGTAATAAATCCAGTTCCATGGCTATTAATGAGTTTGTTGGATGTCTTTTTTAGATGCTCGTGAGATATAACGGAGCATGATGCTGATTTCGGCTGCGAGCAGCATTGTAAACAGGATGGCAAAAATCCAGAATGTCAGCTGAACCGAGCCTGTGGTAACGTCGGAAATAGCGGCGCGTGTCGGCATAAGATCCTGAATGACCCAAGGCTGACGGCCTACTTCGGCGACGACCCATCCGGCCTGACTGCAAATCCATACGACAGGAATTGATATGATGCCGGCCCAATGAAGCCATGCTTTTTCGAGCACGGCGGTGCGTCGGTAGCAAATGAAAAGAAGCAGGATGAAGAGCAGCATGAGGTAGCCTCCGGCCATGACCATGACGCGGAAAGAATAGAAGGTCAGGGCAACGGGCGGCACTGCCTCGTCGGCACGGTCGAAGTAGCCGTAGCCGAAGTATTTGAAGTTGGCCATGACTATGTCTTTAGCGCGCTGCATCGCAGCGGTATCGCCGGCCTTGCGAGCTTCGCCGTAAGCGCGCAGGGCTTCCTGAGCACGTTTTCCGGCTGCGATGCGCTCGGCGTAGCTGACGGTGCTGACTGTATCGCCGGCTTCGTTTATAGCCCGACCTTCGATTAGGTCGTTGATGCCGGGCACGAAGCTGTCGGCGTCGTGGTTGGCCAAAATCGAAAGTCCTTTGGGTATGGCAATCTCAAACAGCATCGGGTCGAGTTTGTCTCCGAGCTTTTTGTCGGGGTTGAGTATGCCTATGCCAACGAGACTCTGACCTTTAGCGCCGTCGTAGAGGCCTTCCATGGCTGCGAGTTTCATCGGCTGCACGCGTGCGACTTCAACAGCCGAACCGTCGCCGGTCCAAATTGTCATGACTATGCCGATAAGTCCGAACCAAGAAGCGATTTTGAGCGATTTGCGGGCTGTGTCGACATTGCGCTTACGCCATAGCAGCCAGCTGCTGACGCCAATGACAAATACGGCTGCGAGCACCCATCCGCTGAAGACTGCGTGGAAGAATTTGTTCATAGCCACGGAGTTGAACGCGACCTGAGTGAAGTTGTCCATCACGTTGCGCATCTGGTCGGGGTCGAATATCATGCCGACGGGATTCTGCATCCAGGCATTAGCCACGAGAATCCAAAGGGCTGACAGCGATACACCGGCGGCTGTCAGCCAAGTGGCGGCAAGATGGAAGCGCCGGCTGACTTTTTCCCAGCCGAAGAACATGACAGCGACAAAAGTCGCCTCCATAAAGAATGCGACAATGCCTTCGATGGCAAGCGGCGCACCGAAGATGTCGCCCACAAACCAACTGTAGTTTGACCAGTTGGTTCCGAATTCGAATTCGAGTATGATTCCTGTCGCCACACCGCACGCGAAGTTGATGCCGAACAGGGTCATCCAAAATTTGGTTATTCCTTTCCACTTCGCATCGCCTGTGCGCACATAAATGCTTTCCATAATCGCGACTATTACGGATAGTCCGATTGTAAGTGGCACAAACAGCCAGTGGTACATGGCTGTAAGGGCAAACTGAGCCCTCGACCAGTCGACTGTCGCTAAAAGATCATTCATTGGTATTACTTGTTTTAATGGTATTACTGTTGTGTCAGGGCCTCGCGTACGGCTTCGGCTCTCTGACTGTCGGAGTCAAAATCGGAATTGAGTCTGTCGGGGAAAAAGAAAATTTTCAGAATGAAGAAAATGATGAAGAGTTTTATCAGAATGAGCGCCCAAAGACTACGGCCGACGGTCATGTTGCGGAAACCGTCGACGTAGAGGTCTTTTGTGCATTCGAAAAATCTTCGGATCTGACTCATCGGGCAAATTTATTTCTTTTTGGCGGCTTTTTTAGGCGCTATTTTCTTATGGTCGGGCACAAGCATGTGTTTCCACTTTGAACCGCCTTGTTTGTCGAGGATGATGTCTTTCCAGTATTCCCACCAGAATGTGCCTCCGAGTCCGGCTTCGACAACATAGTCGAACTTGTAGCCGATGGTTTCGGGGGTGTCGATAGTGATGAATTCCTTTTTGTCGGGATTATAGAAATAGTAGCATTTCTGGACCGGGTCAAACTCTGAGCGCCAGGGATGCGGACCATAGAGTTTGTCGACGACTTCGCTGTATCTTATATATGTGCCGTGTTGGTCGAGCCGCTCGCCTTCGGGGAGAACTTCGCCGGGCAGGATACCTGTATAGAGGAAGCCGTAGCTTGCGAGTCCGAGATGAAGTTTATGACGGGGAATCAGATTCCAGTTGCTGTTGATTGAATCGGCAATCTGCTTGAGGGCGGTGTTGTGAGTGGCGTGATTGCGCCAGAGACATCCGCCGATGTCGTAAGACATTATATTGATCCAGTCGACATTATCGGCGAGGATGCGCTGAAGACTGTCGGCAAAGTGAGCTTCGACTGAGAGTGCGGTCGTCAGCAGATAATCGCGTCCGGTGATGTCGCCGAGCGAGTCAAGGCTGTGACGGAGTTCGGCCATGAGTTGTGCGTGTTTGTCGTGATGACGCCACACGTCAATTTCCCAATCGATGTCGACACCGTCAAGGTTGTGGTTGCGGACTACGTCGGTAATAAGTTTGACGAGTTTGGGACGGCGTACATCGTCCCAGGCGTACATACAGTCGTTGCCAAATGTGCACAGGGCCTTTGTGCCGACTTTGTGGGCCTCGTCGATGGCGAAGCGGAACATCGGGTCGCCGGTAAAATAATATGTCTCGCCGTTGTTGGCGTTGAGCTGGTCGATGGCCGCGTCGAATTCGTCGACGGATTTCCAGTGTTGGCCGTCCATCAGATAGACGTTGTCGAAGTTATTGAAGTCGATGCGCTTGATGAAGTCCGAGTCTTTAAGGCAGCTGTGCCATATATACATTGACATTGGCTGTTTGTCCCAGTTCTTTGTCGGTTCGGTCTGCTTTTTGGCTAAAAGCGGGCTGAAACAGAGTGATGAAGTCGCGGCTACAAGCAGTATGCGATGAAATATTGCTTTCATTTGGTCGTGTATTTTATGTTATGATGAATTTCAACCACAAATATAATCATATTTGCCGAAGTATATCAGGAAAGTCACGGAAAATAAACCGTGACGGCAAAGGATGTTTGCTGATTGATGTAGCAGGGGTGCGGGGCGAGGTCTGCTATCTATGCCAAAAGACTATGTTGCCGGGCGAGGATAGGCGCAGGTCGATAAGCCGTTGGTTGGACGAACCTCTGAACAGGAGGTCAGTGTCGCGCAGGGCTTCGATATAAGGGCCGTCGACGAGTACGTCGACCAGGTATAGAAGCTCGCGGCATACAGGATTGGCGGCGAGTTCTTCGTATGTGAAACCGGTATAACACCAAAGGTTTTTGCCCGACTCCTTGATGGAGCGGGCAAGAACAGTCAATGGTTCAATCTGATAGATGGGGTCGCCGCCTGAGAAGGTAACATTCATCTCGTTGCGGTCGATGTGGCTGACGAGTTGGTCGACGCTTATGTCGCGGCCGGCGTCAAAATCCCATGTCGAGGGGTTGTGGCATCCGGGGCAACGGTGGGCGCAACCGGCGAAGTAGATAGATGTGCGCAAACCCGGGCCGTCGACGCTTGTTCCGTCGATGATGTCGATAACTCTGAGTGTGTCCATCTGATTATTTATGGACAACGCGGTCGTTGAGTTCGGCGAGCTTGGCACTGTTCCAGCGGTCGGTAGTGCCTACGAGATAGCCGGTAATTCGCTGAAGCTTGTCGATGTTGTGGCTGCCGCATTTCGGACAGGTGTCGAGCTTGTCGTCGGCATTCTCATAACCACAATCCATGCAGCGGTTACGGTTGTGGTTCACTGAGCAATAGCCGATGTTGTTGCGGTCCATCAGGGCGACTATGTCGGCTATAGCCTCGGGATTGTGGGTCGCGTCGCCGTCGATTTCGACATAGAATATATGACCGCCTCGTGTAAGCTCGTGATAGGGTGCTTCGATTTCGGCTTTGTGCTTGGGCGAGCAGTGATAGTAGACCGGAACGTGGTTGGAGTTTGTATAGTAAATCTTGTCAGTGATGCCTTCGATTATGCCGAATGATTTGCGGTCTTTGACCGTGAATTTGCCGGAAAGGCCCTCTGCCGGAGTGGCGAGGATGGAATAGTTGTGGTTGTAACGTTCGGAAAATTCGTTGGCGCGACTGCGCATGTGGCTGACTATGCGCAGACCGAGTTGCTGAGAGCTGTCGCTCTCGCCGTGATGCTTGCCTGTAAGGGCTACAAGACATTCTGCGAGACCGATGAAGCCGATGCCGAGTGTGCCATGGTTGATGACAGGCTCAATGGTTTCGGTCGGTTTGAGCGAGTCAGAGCCGTTCCAAAGTTTGGACATGAGCAGCGGGAACTGCTTGGCCAGTGCGGTTTTTTGGAACTGATAGCGGTCATCGAGCTGACGGGCGGCAATTTCGAGAACGTTGTCGAGACGCTTGAAGAATGTGTCGATGCGTTCCTGAAGGTCGCGTATGCCCATGCATTCGATGGCGATGCGGACGATATTGATTGTCGTAAAGCTGAGGTTGCCGCGGCCGATGGATGTTTTTTCGCCGTAACGGTCTTCGAAAACGCGTGTGCGGCAACCCATAGTCGCAACTTCGTATATATAACGTTTGGGGTCATCTGCACGCCATTTTTCGTGATAATTGAATGTGGCGTCGAGATTGACAAAGTTGGGGAAGAAGCGGCGTGCTGTGACTTTGCATGCGAGTTTGAACAGGTCGCCGTTGCGGTCTTCGGGAAGATAGCTGACACCGCGTTTCTTCTTCCATATCTGAATAGGGAAGATGGCAGTTGCGCCGTTGCCTACGCCTTCGTAGGTCGAGTTGAGCAACTCACGGATGATGCATCGTCCTTCGGCCGAAGTGTCTGTGCCGTAGTTGATTGAGCTGAACACGACCTGGTTGCCACCGCGGGAGTGGATGGTGTTCATGTTGTGGATGAAGGCTTCCATCGCCTGATGAACACGGCTGACAGTGCGGTTCATAGCGTGTTGCACAACGCGTTCGTCGCCTTCGAGGCCGTTAAGTTCGCGCTTGATGTAGTCGTCGAAAGACTTGTTATAAAGATGTGAGAAGTCTTTGCCGTAGAGCTGTTCGAGATTTTTGACCTCTTCGATATATGATGAGCGCACATATGGAGCAAGATAAAAATCGAAAGCCGGGATTGCCTGACCGCCGTGCATTTCGTTTTGGGCTGTTTCGAGAGATATGCAGGCGATGATGCTTGCGGTTTCGATACGCTTTGCCGGGCGTGATTCGCCGTGACCGGCGATAAAGCCGTATTCGAGTATGCGGTCGAGCGGATGCTGGACGCAGGTAAGGCTCTTGGTGGGGTAGTAGTCTTTGTCGTGAATGTGGATATAACCGTGGCGCACGGCTTCGCGCGCTTCGGGAGACAGCAGATAGTCGTCGACGAATGGCTTGGTCGTCTCGCTTGCAAACTTCATCATCATGCCGGCGGGAGAATCGGTGTTCATGTTGGCGTTCTCTCGGGTAATGTCGTTTTTTTTGGCCTCGATGATTTCCTGGAACATATCGCGAGTTTTGGCGCGGCGGGCTATGCTGCGCTGGTCGCGATAGGCGATGTAACGTTTGGCGACTTCTTTGCGCGGGCTGTTCATCAGCTCGAGTTCGACGAGATCCTGAATTTCTTCGACTGTCATGCGCTCGTTGCCATTGATTCCGATGCGATCGGTAATTTTATGTATCAGCGCTTCGTCTTCGCCAAGCTCAGTCTGGAGCATCGCCTTGCGTATAGCGGCTTTGATTTTTTCTTCGTTATAGCCGACGATGCGGCCGTCGCGCTTGACAACTGTCTGTATCATATTCGATTTGGATTGTTATGAGTTAAGTAACTCTTAAAAATTAAACGCAATAAGTTTTTTTACAAAGCAACTCCGAAATACTTTTATACTTTCTACGGCTTTATTTCGGTAAAAATCAAAATGTTCAGCGGTTGTTTATTTCTATAAACTCCCTTTTCACATTTTGATTTTTCCTCGAAATAAATCTCGTATTAAGCATAAATTAATTTTTAAGAGTTACTTATCTTGTTTTAGATGATATTTGCCGGGAGGGTTGATTCCGGTCTTGCAAATCTATGAAGAATAAATCGAATATGCAATCTAAGTTTGATTAAAATTTTAGTTTTGGGAAACTTTTTAGTGGTATGTAAAAATTAAACAGCTGAGTGCTAGTATATTGCAAAATAAAATGGAAAACAATTTTATTTTTCGCCAATGTCGATGTTGTTTATTTGGGAATTTTTTATATCCTGTCGGCGGAAGCCTGCTTCGCGCAAAGTGACGGCTTCGTTATAGTCGTTGAGGTATATTCTCGGCGTTTCGCGGAAATATTTCGAACAAAGGTCGGCAGTCGGGTCATACTTGGGAGTAGCTATGCCGGCAAGGGCAAGGATGGTGCTGAACAGCGAGCGGCTTGAAGACACGTTTTTATCGCTGTTGCTCTCCGCATTGGCCGCGATTTGAGGGAACGCATCGTTGTAGGCGCGTGATGTCCATATCAGCAAGGGGACATGGATTTGTGTAAATGTCGGGGTGGGCGAGGCGTGGAGGAAGCGTTCGCGCTCATCGTCGAAGATGTCTTCGCCGTGGTCGGATGTGTAAATAAGAGCGGCGGTAACACCGAGGCTGTCGAGACAAGTGACAACGCTGTCGAGCAAATAGTCGGTATATAATATAGTATTGTCGTAGGCGTTGACGAGTTGGCTGCGATTTTGGATTGAGGCTTCGGATGCGTTGTCGGGAACGAACCGGCGGAAGCGCTTGTCGTAGCGTTCGTGATAGTTGAAGTGCGAGCCATAGGTGT
>JAGAOW010000217.1 GCA_017889945.1 Muribaculaceae bacterium | reverse complement strand
GTATTTTCTAATGTAAGACGCAGACATTTAACTTATTATCATATATAATTAAAGCTATACTTCACGCATCTGCTTAAAGTATAGCTTTAATTGTATTTCGTTGTGTATCAATCCTTATTGAAGCGGCGGGATATGTCTTTGACGGCAGTGTGGTTGGTCATATCGGCCGACACCGGCACAACTGAAATGTAGTTGCGTTCGAGCCAGTATTCATCAGTGTCGGTAGCATCGACATCCTCGTTGATGAAGCGGCCTTTGAGCCAGTAGAAGGGATTGCCGTGAGGGTCGAGATAGCGGCTGTAGCCGTCGGACCAATGTCCGCGCGCCGCACGGCAGGTCTTGATGCCCACGGGCACAACCTTAGCGGGAATGTTGACATTGAGGCACACGCCTTTGGGCAAACCTTCGCGGAGCACATCGACCACGATTTCGGTAACCATAGGCGCAGAGAAACTGAAATCTGCCTTCATCGAATGGTGGAGCAAGGAGAAGCCCACGGCGTCGATACCGGCCATACATGCCTCGAGGACAGCGCCCATAGTGCCTGAATAAATGATTGAGTTTCCGGAATTCGAACCGTGATTTATGCCGGCGAGCACAAGGTCGGGCGTGCGCGGCACGATGGCGTGAAGGCCGAGTTTGATGCAATCGACAGGAGTGCCGTTGACAGTGAACATGCGCGCACCGTTGTAATCGGGTTTGGAGTTGATTTTCAGCGCGTCGTTGACAGTGAATGCCGACGACATGCCTGAGTGGGGAGCTTCGGGGGCGACGACAATCACGTCGCCGAAATCCCTGACGCAATCGACAAGCCTGAGCAAGCCGGGTGCATTAATGCTGTCATCGTTGCTGATCATTATCAACGGACGGCGCTTTTCTGAAATATCGGTCATAGTTAAAATCTTTACAATGTGGTTAATAACAGCAGGTTAAGATGCAGACACACGGAACGGTCTCACTGACCGTCGCGTTCCTTTTTCTTGCGCTGTAGTATTTCATTAACACGCGCGGCCTCCTCATAGTTCTCATCGTCAATCAATTGCCGGAGCGTGCGTTCGAGCTCCTCGATGGCATAGTTCTCGAGTTTCGGCTCGGCAAAATAGTCTGCACCACGCAATTCGATTTCGTCGTCCTCGCCGCCGTCCTGACGGGCTGCATCGGCGTCATCGTCGAGTTCTTTCTCGTCGATGATGAAGCCGGTCTCAGTGACGACTTCGGGGGTGGTGTAGATCGGAGTGTGAGTGCGCATGGCGATGGCGATGGCATCGGATGTGCGCGCGTCGAGCTGAACAGTACGCTCTCCGTCGCTGAAGGTGAGTTCGGAATAGAAAATTCCGTCTTCAAACTTGTAGATGAACACTTCGGTCAGCTTGACACCGAAAGCGTGGGCGAAGCTGACAAAGAGGTCGTGAGTGAGCGGCCGCGGAGGGATGATGCCTTCCATTTTAATGGCGATGGACTGGGCTTCGGCGCTACCGATGACGATAGGAATTTTGTGAGGGCCGTTTTCTTCGCTGAGCAGCAGGGCATAAGCTCCCGACTGCAACTGGCTGTAAGAAATGCCCATTATGCGAAGTTTGATGCGGTCGTTCATATTGATTGAGATGTGATGTTGCGACCTGTGATTATGCCTGAACCGATGCATAGCTGCGCATCGCGGTCGTAGATGACGGCAAACTGTCCGGGAGCGATGCCCTGCACCTTGCGCTCCGATTCAATCACATAACTGCCGTCGGGCATACGGAGGATGCTTCCGGGCAGGAACTCGGGCATGTGGCGGTTTTTGAATGATATTTCTATCGACTCGCTTTGCTCGGCCCAGGGGTTGGCGGTTATGAAGTGCATCTCATCGATGTGTATGCTCCGGCCATACTGTTTCTCGGTGTCGTAGCCGTTGGAGACGTAGATGACATTGTCGTGAATGTTCTTTTTGACGACGTACCACGGTCCGCCGCTCAGGCCGAGACCCTTGCGCTGGCCGATGGTATGAAACCAATAGCCTCGATGTGTGCCGAGCTTGCGGCCTGTCTCAATCTCGACTATCGGACCGGGCTTTTCGCCGAGATGGCGTCGGATGAAGTCGTTGTAGTTTATCTTCCCGAGGAAGCATATGCCCTGCGAATCCTTGCGCTTGGCGTTGGGGAGGTTGGCCGACAGGGCAAGCTGACGGACCTCGGCTTTGGGCATGTCGCCGATGGGGAACATCAGGTGCTTGAGCTGGTCGTAGGATATGCGGGCGAGGAAGTCGGTCTGATCCTTGACCGGGTCGACAGCCGTGCCGAGCCACACGCGACCGTCGATGATGCGAGTCGTGGCGTAGTGGCCTGTCGCCGTGCGGTCGAATTCATGACCCCAGCGGCGTTCAAAATATCCGAACTTAATAATCTTGTTGCACATGATGTCGGGATTGGGGGTCAGGCCTGCGCGGACTGTAGCGAGCGCATATTCCATGACATTCTCCCAATATTCCTCGTGAAGCGAGACAACATCGAAGGGAAGACCGTAGCGCCGGGCGATAAGCGAGCACATCTCAATGTCTTCTTCGGCCGAGCAGTCGCCTTCGTCAGTATCCAGACCGATGCGGATGTAGAAAAGATGCAAGTCGTGGCCCTGCGCCATCAGACGCTCTACGGCCACCGCACTGTCGACTCCGCCGGAAATCAGAACTGCAACTTTCATTTTTTACAAAACAGTGATACGATTACTTCATTAGGGTACGGAAGGCCTCGATGATGTTGTCGACAATCAGGTTCTTGCCGACAACGACATTGTCTTTATCGAGATAATAGATTGACGGCTTGGAACTCATGTCGAAATATTTCGATGCTTCGGGCGAAGCGACGTTGAGCCACTCGACGGGATAGTCGGCGACGGCCTCGGCAAACGCCGCATCAGGCTCGCCGGCAAAGAGGCTGACAATCTTGATGATGCCGCCCCGGTTGAGCTGATTGAGAATCATATCGGCCGAAAGTCTGACACGGGCGAATGAACAGTCCATGCAGTCGGGCTCGTATATAATAAGAATCGTGTTGGTCACTGTGTCGGCATAGAAACTTGTCTTTGTGCCGTCGGCCTTCGTGAGTTCGATATCGGGAATCTTCGAGCCGATGCTGCTGTTGTCGAGGATGAGTTTCTGGGCCTCGAAATGGCGGCGCTCTTCGGCGGGAATCTTTTTGTTGACGACAGCATGGTCGACGAAACGCTTGTAAAGCTCGTCGGAGCGATAGCTCGCAGAGTCGGAGTACAGCCATGCCTCAGCCATTTTTGCGACCTCGAGCGACTGCTGACCCGATTTCTTGAACGAATCATGGAAACGGTCTATGGCCATGAAGACTGTATCGGCCGACGCGTAGGGCATGAAGCTGAGCCAGTCGCCAAAAGCGGCGTTGAGTTTGGCTTTGGACGAAAAAGCAGATTTGATATTGCACTTTTCCCAGAATTTGTAGACAATAAAGGTACAACGCTCATAGAGATTAGTCATATCCTTGGGCGGCTCGGGGTAGGGAAAAAGGCGGTTGTCGGTCTGCGCTCCGGCAGAGAAAGATGACAAAATGGAAATTATAAATAATATGCTTAATAATTTTTTCATTGCGAAGAAATTAAATCAGT
>JAGAOW010000015.1 GCA_017889945.1 Muribaculaceae bacterium | reverse complement strand
CAGAGCCTTGGTCAACAGCCCCTCGGTCGTTCTCGCCGACGAACCCACAGGCAGCCTCGACTCCCCCAACCGCGAACAGCTCCACTGCCTCTTCTTCGAGCTGCGCGACGAGCTCGGCGCTACCTTTGTCATCGTCACTCACGACGAGCGCCTCGCCGCTGACTCCGACCGCATAGTCCGCATGGCCGACGGCGCGATTGTCGACATCTCTTCAAAACAATAATTTCTACAATATCCAAGGTAAATAAACAAATCCAATGAAAATGAAAAAATTAACGGCAAACATCTTAGCAGTCCTGACACTCTGTCTCCTCTGCCTCTCCCAGACTGCGTGCAGCAGCTCGGACAACAATGTCAATATTCCCTCCAACATGTGCTTCGACTTCGCTACCTTCGTATCTTCTAACGAAGAAGGCAGCGTGTTCACACTCCGCAAATCCAACGACTCCGAACTCGTGACCCTGACCTCCACCGTGCGCTACGATACAAAAGTTCTCAAACCCGGCACACGCGTCATCATCCAGTATGTTCCCGCAGGCGGTCAGAAACCCTATGAAAGCGGCCCGATCACACTCTTCGGCGTCTCCAAAATCACTGACGACGACGTCACGACCGAAGCTCTCAACGTCATCAACAGCTGGCCATTCGACCGCGTCCGCATGATGTCGATTACCCGCTCCGGCGAATTCATCGACGTCTGGGCTGAAGTGTTCATGAACCGCGAGCCCAAGCGCTTCGTCATCGTCGCTGATGCAGCCACCGTAGCCAACGAATACCCCGACCTCTACATGGTGTTCCAGGCCGACAACAGCAACCACTCCGCCCGTCAGCTCTATGGTTCGTTCGATATGTCATCGATCTGGAACCTTACCACCTGCAAGGGCGTCACAGTCCACTACAGCACAAACAGTGGCAACGAAACAGTCAAATTTGAAAAATCAACTATTATACCGATTGAACCGGATCCAATTGATTAACATCCGTTTTTAAACAAGCACTAATCATGGCTAACGAAAATAAAACAGAGCTCAAAATCGAGCTGACTCCCGAAGTGGCCGCAGGCCACTATGCCAACTTTGCAGTAATCGCACACTCTGCCAACGAATTCTTCATCGACTTCGTATCCGTGGCGCCCAACATGCCGCAGGCCAAAGTGCAGAGCCGCATTATCATGACTCCCGAAAACGCCAAGAACGTCCTCTACGCTCTGCGCGACAACATCGCCAAATATGAGGCGACCTTCGGCGAAATCAAACACAAAGTTCCCAAAAACCAGAGCGGCAACGGAGGCGGCGACCTGCCCAACCCCTTTATGGCCTGAGCGCCGTCGACTCAAAGATTGATGCGTTATGAAAGATCATAATTTAGTCATCTACAACACCCTCTCGCGCACCAAGGAACTCTTCCGCCCGATGCACGAAGACCGTGTAGGCATGTATGTCTGCGGCCCGACAGTCTACGGCGACGCCCACCTCGGACACACTCGCCCGGCTATAACTTTCGACGTCCTCTTCCGCTACCTTACTCATCTGGGCTACAAGGTGCGCTATGTGCGCAACATTACCGACGTCGGCCACCTCGAGCACGACTCTGACGACGGCGAGGACAAAATCGCCAAGAAAGCGCGCCTCGAGCAGCTCGAACCGATGGAAGTCGTGCAGTACTACCTCAACCGCTACCATCATTCGATGGAGGCCCTCAACGTGCTGCCGCCCTCGATTGAGCCGCATGCCTCAGGCCACATCATCGAGCAGATCGAATACATCAAGCGCATACTCGACAGCGGCTACGCCTACATCAGCGACGGCTCGGTCTACTTCGACGTTCCCAAGTTCAACAAAGACTACGGCTACGGCCGTCTGTCAGGACGCAACATCGACGAGCTGCTTGCCACAACGCGCGAGCTCGACGGTCAGTCGGAGAAACGCAATCCCGCTGACTTCGCCCTGTGGAAGAAAGCCGCGCCCGAACATATCATGCACTGGCCCTCGCCGTGGAGCGAAGGTTTCCCCGGCTGGCATCTCGAATGCTCGACCATGAGCGAGAAATATCTCGGAGAGCAGTTCGACATCCACGGAGGCGGCATGGACCTCAAATTCCCCCACCACGACTGCGAGATAGCCCAGTCGGTCGCCCACAACGGCCGCCCGACAGTGCGCTACTGGATGCACAACAACATGATTACCATCAACGGCAAGAAGATGGGCAAGTCGCTCGGCAACTTCATCACGCTCGACGAATTCTTCAGCGGCTCACACCCGCTGTTGGAGCAGGCCTACACGCCGATGACCATACGCTTCTTCATCCTGCAGGCCCACTACCGCGGCACTGTCGACTTCAGCAACGAAGCTCTTCAGGGAGCTGAGAAAGCGCTCCACCGTATGCTTGACGCATACCGCCGTCTTCAGGATCTCAAGCCGACAGCCGACGCGCCCGTCCACGACATCGCCGCCATCGAGCGTCAGGCCTACGAAGCCCTCGACGACGACCTCAACACCCCCGTGGCCATCGCAGCGCTTTTCGAAGCCTGCCGCATCGTCAACCTTATCAACGACGGCAAGGCGCAGGCCTCGCAGCAGGACATCGACGCGCTCAAAGCTCTCTTCGACACCTTCATGGTCGACATACTCGGCATCGTCCCCGACATAGCCAAAGACACGGCAGCCGGCGGAAGCGGCAGTGTGAAGCCCTTCGAAGATGCGGTCGACCTGCTCCTCGAAGTCAGAGCCGGGGCCAAGCGCAACAAAGACTGGGCCACCTCCGACCTTATCCGCAACCGACTCTCCGAAATCGGCTTTGATGTCAAGGACACCAAAGACGGCTGGGAGTGGAGTCTTAAAAAGTGATTTTTACAGTCAGGCGTTCCTTCACTCGGAAAGGGACGCCTGCTTTTTTTCGACCCCTGCATTTTATTCAATTCAAACCTAAAGACTGACAGCCATGGATGCCAAGGAATTTGCCGCCAATGTCATGCTGGCGCTGCCTTACACGCCCAACGACCAGCAAGTGGCGGTCATCGCGGCGCTGTCGCGTTTCTGTTCGCCAGAGCCCTCGTCGTCCGACCGCGTGTTTGTCCTCAACGGCTATGCAGGCACAGGCAAGACATCGCTGACCGGCGCGCTGGTCAAGACGCTCGCGGCTGTCGGCATATCGTCGGTGCTGCTTGCGCCGACAGGCCGCGCGGCCAAGGTGTTCGGGGCTTATGCGGGCCATCCGGCATTTACCATTCACCGTAAGATTTACAAGCACCGACTGAGCGGGGGCGACTACAGCTTCGGGTCGGCCGACGTGCAGGCCAACAACGGCCGCAACCTTGTGTTTATAGTCGACGAGGCGTCGATGATAGGCGCGGCCGACGGGCGCGGCACAAATCTGCTCGAGGACCTGATACACTATGTCTATTCGGGCGAGAACTGCCGGCTGATATTATTGGGTGACACGGCCCAGTTGCCGCCCGTGGGGTCGCCGGAGTCGCCGGCGATGAATCCCGATGTGCTGCGCTCCTACGGGCTGAAGGTCACGCGGGCCACTATGACCGCGACGGCGCGTCAGCGCGGCGGCTCGGGCATACTCTACAACGCCACATGGCTGCGCCGGGCGATGCTCGCCGACGAGCTGCCTCTGCCACGCATATTTACCGCAGGCTTCGACGACGTCGAGGAGGTGGCGGGCGAAGACCTGCCCGAAAAGCTCGAAGAGGCATATGCGCGCGACGGAGTGGAGGAGACCCTGCTGATAACGCGCAGCAACCGCCTCGCCACAGATTACAACCGCGCCATCCGCGGCAATGTCCTCTACGCCGAGGAAGAGCTGCAGCGCGACGAGCTGCTTATCGTGGCCAAAAACAATTCCTTCTGGACCAAGTCAGAGAAGACAGTCGACTTCATTGCCAACGGCGATATAGTCTCTGTAGCGCGCATCATAGCGAGCGAAATCCGCTACGGGCTCAGCTTTGCCGATGTCGAGCTTGCCTTTCCCGACCGTGAGGGCGTGAGACTGCAGGCCAAAATAATGCTTGCGACACTGACATCCGAGACGGCGTCAATGTCGCAAGAAGATTACAATGCGTTGTACTACGGTCTGATAGACGACCCCGAAATGTTTCCGGTCGATATGCCCTACGAGCTGCGGGTGTCGAAGCTTCGCGACAACCCTTACTGGAACGCGCTGCAGGTCAAGTATGCCTATGCGGCCACATGTCACAAGGCTCAGGGCGGGCAGTGGTCGAATGTCTTTATCGATCTGAGCTACATACCGCCCGAGTCGATGGGCGTCGACTTCTACCGCTGGCTTTATACGGCGGTGTCGCGAGCCCGCAAGCATCTATACTTTATCAACCCGCCGCACAGCGGCGAGAGCCAATAAGAGCCTGTTGGACAATAAATGTTAACGACAGGAGCGTGGAGCGGGGCTTAAATCAGCAGCCGCAGCCGCTTCCGCAGCCACCGCTGTTGCATCCGCCGTCGCCACAGCCGCCACCACAGTCTCCGTCGCCGCAGCTTCCGCCGTGGCAACCGCAGCAGACGCCAGCGGGATGGAGGTCTTCTTCGGTCACGTCGCGTACAGTCTTGACCGTGCCCTTGATGCGGACAGTGCGGTCGACGAGCTGATGGTTGAAATCCATCTTGACGTGTTTGTCGGTCACTTCGACGACGAGACCTTCGATGCGGTAGCCGTCGGCTGTCATCATCGGCAGACGGACGCCGGGCTTGATATACTCGTCGTCAAACTTGCCGTCGATTTCGAATACCTCGCGGTCGACCTCGACTACCTCGTCGGGGTTGTGACGGCCGAAAGCTTCGTCGGGCGAAGCGACGATGTCGTATTTGTCGCCTGCAGAGAGCCCTTCGAGAGCCTTTTCGAGAGGCTTGATCAAGCCTTGAGTGACGCCGAAGACGATGCATTCGGGGGCGTCGTCGGTCACTTGGTGGACGAGGGTCTCGCTATGGTCGTCGTTGACAGTATATAGGTCGAAAACAAGTTCGACAAACTTTCCGGGTTTGATTTTTTCGTTAGCCATATTATTAGCCATATTAATTAGTGTAAATGTAATTGTCAGAAAACGATTGTTTGCAAAATTAAGAAATTGCGTTCACACTACAAAAACAAAAGCGGGCGACTCAGAGTTGAGTCGCCCGCCTGATATTTACGGGTCAGTGCGCTGAGCACTGCCTGACTGAATTACTTGCGGATGTATTCCTTGGTTACCTTGTTGCCGCGACGGACAATGTAGATGCCGTTGTCGGGATTAGCGACCTGAACACCCTGAAGGTTGAAGTAAACCGGTTCTGCGTCAGCAGCGTCTGCATCAGGAACGATGTCCATGATAGAGGTCGGAACTGTTGTGACGTAGGTCCAGCCAAGTTTACGACGGCCGAGCAGAGTAGCATCAGCTTCGTCAGTGCCGAGGTCTGTGAACTCGATTTTGTGGATCAGACATGTGATGTTGCGATTGCTGAGGTTGAGCTGAACGCTTGTGGCGCGACCCGGTTCCATGTAGGTGTCAAATTCGTAGACACGGAAACGGTTGGGGTTCATGAGGTATGTACGGCCACCGTTGGGGTCTGAAACGGCGTGACCCGAATCCCAGGGATCTTCAATGTCAGTTCCGTCGATTACTTCAGGATTTTCGGGGATGTTGTTGACGTTGGTAGTTTCGTTTGCCCATTTAGCAAAGTCGATACCTGTTTCAGCATAGCGACCGCCGAGGATGTAGTCGTTGCCCGGAATTACCCAGTTGCCGTCGTGAGTAGCATAGATGCTCTGGACAGTTTCTGTGTATACAGGGGTTTCTTTATGGCTGTCAACATAATAGTGGCAACCACGGAGAAGTGCATTGTAAACGATTTTCACGCGGACATAGTGTCGTTTGTCAGTCTTTTCAGCAATCTTAGAGGGATCCATGTAGAAGCTGAACTGCTGAGAAGAAGCACAAGAAGCAATTGACGGCCATCCGAATTTGGAAGCAGACGGGGACCAAGCCTGAGTCAGAACGAGAGCACGTCCAACACCATCAACATCGTGAACAGCGATACCCGGCTGAATATTTTTACCAACATAATCATTGTTGTTGATGTCAGAGCCTAAACCGCGATACATAAATGATGTCAGCTGACCGTGGTCGTGGAATGCTGTCGGGTGCATATCGCGGTAGAAGTTGGCAGGACCTGACCATGCACCGTTGGTTTCAGTCGAGAAGACCTTGAATGCGTCACCATTCTGATAAGTTTCGAAGTTGAGACCTTCGGGAGTGATATCGACGGGTTCGGCGGGAGTGAATTCACCTACAGAGAATCGGAGGAGCGCACCGGCGATAGCACCGGGTTTCGAGCCGTTGAAGTTACCTGTACAGTTATAAACGTAGATGTTTACGTTCTGTTCGTCCAACTTGCGGGCCGTGATGGTGTTGTAGCCATAAGTCGCCTTGTAGTCGGGGTTCTTCCATTCGGCTACACGCATGCCGTCTTCAGACATAACGACGATGTCCTGACCGTTTTTGTTAGTAGCGTAGTCTTCCTGAGTTGTAAACGCGACAACAAAGTAGCGGCGTCCGCTGAGAGTGAATGTATCGAAACCGTTGAGACCTGAGTAGTTGCCCCAGTTTAAAGCATAGTTCTGAGAAGCGCCGTTGAAGAGGTCTACGCCATACTGGATGTTGCCACCGGCGATAGAGTAGTTGAAGAACATGTCTTTGAGTGCAACGCCGTTCATGTCGCTGACAGTTTCGTATTTAGGCTGGCAGATGCCGTTGGTGTTGCCTGTGCCGGCCATATAGATACCGTCAGAGAACTGGTTGGTAGCTGTAAGGTTGTCGATATTGCCGTCGCCTTTGAAGTGGATGACGTTGACATGCTGAGTGTCGAGATTACCGGTGCCTTTAGGCGATACGAATACATAAGCGTCGCTTAAGAGGTCACCGACGACACGACCGATGTTGTCGATGCGTGCCGAACTTGCACTTGACTCGAGGTCGAAGTGTTTAGCTTTGCCTGACTTGGGATCATAAACAGTCCAAACGTAGTTGGCCATATCTTTTGTGAAGTAGTGGCCTACAAGGAAGTGACCGTAGTCGTCGGAAGAAATAGCTGTACCATAGTAGTCGGGAACATCGTTAACCACGCGGCCTTCGAGCGAGGGCAGTTTGTAGAGGGGAGTGAGTTTGCCGGTTTCGTCGATTTCAGCGATAGACATTGTAACCATGTCGACAGTGTAGAAGCGGCCGTTGAAAGCGGTAGCATAACGTACGCAGCTTTTAGCTTTGACAGAGTCAGCATCCCACTTGGGAGCAGTGCCGTCCCAACCGTCGTCGTATTCTCTACTTACGAAGTGCCACTGTTCGGTCAGATACATAGGCTCTTTGTCGATGCCCATGGGTTCGTCGGGAGTGTAGGGGGCTTTAATCTGAAGGGGAGCAGCGTCGTCGCCTGAGGTAACGTAGTTGCCGCCACCGTTGGTTGTGAGGTTGAAACCTGCTTTGAGTTCGCCTAAGGTAACAACGGCTTTTGTCGCACCTGCAGCAGCGCCTGTAGTGAAGGCAGTGCCTGCAACCGAACCGAGTTCGGGAGCAACGGCCAAAGTGAAGCCTTTGACGTTTTTGCTGACGAGAACGCCATACTGATTGTAACCGAGGACGGTCGGAGTAAATACGCTGTCAGCGGCGAGATTGACGTTCTTCTGAAGAACTTCGATCATAGCGATTTCGTTGTCGACGGGAGTAGTCTCGACAGCGAAGATGCCGTTGGTAACCGGGCGCAGGTATGTGCCGCCGTAGGGAGCGTTGCGAACGCCGAATTCCTTGTTATAGAGCTGTGAAGAACCACCGCCGTCGAATGCCATAGCGGTGTAGCAGTCGAGGTTGACCATGATCTGAGCCATGCGGTACATGAAGAAACCGTTAGACTTCGTGCCCCAGCTAACTTTTTCGGGGTCATAGGTGGTCTTTTCGGGTTTGGTCAAAGCTGAATCAAGCTTGCTATACTTGTCGGCAACGAGCATGACGAGTTTTGTGCGGTCTTTATTGTAACCGATAGCAGTACGAGCCTGGCTTGAGGGGAAGTGGTCGACAACTTTCGAAGAGAAATAATCGTCGGGAGCCGATTTGCCGTCGATGACGAGCATAGAGCAACCGCCAACAGCCTGAGTTACATTGTTATTGGTAATGTCTTGACCATTGTAAATGATATTCTGTGAAGCGGTAAGTCTGTCGCCGACAGCAAGAGTGTTAATCAAGGCAGCGCCTGTACCGTGACCTGATAGAACGAATCCGTCGGAAGGAACAGTTGTGTTGTTGCCTGTGTTGGCTTCAGTTACTTCGTAGACTGCACCTACTTCGCCAACCATACCCTCAACGAGTCTGATTTTGCACTCAGAACCCCAGGGGTTGGTGTTGGTGGTAATGCTATCGGGTGTATAAATAACAAGTTCGTTTTCGCCACGACCACCGTTAACGTGATAGAAGTTGGTCTGTTTCGAGGGGAAAATAATTGTGCTGCCGGCTTTGAAGTTCTGGCCGATAACAAGATCTTTTTTGTCTTTGACAACGACGTGGGTAGCCCATTTGCCCCAATTGCCGTTGGAAGCGCTGCCCTGATTGTAAATTTTGCCGTCGGCGATATTTGCACTCAGAGGGATGATGACCTTAGCGCCCATGTTGAAGAAGTCGCCGTTGACGCCGGCCAGGTACTGACCGTTGCCCTGCGCGGTTTTGCGAGTGGCCATTGACTTGACGTTCTCCTGAGCGCCGTATTTGTCTTTAGCTTGAACACCACGGATTTCGAGGTTAGGGTTGGTAAGATCGACTTCGGTGTAGTGCACGTTGGTCGAATAGACACCGTCACTGGTCCAAGAAAGTTTGAGACCTGTCGTTGTCATGCCCGGGCCGGAAGTGTAATGGTAGAGGGTGTCGACTCCGAAAGGAGTAGTACCCATCATCCAACTACCGGCGTTAGCGCTGAACATAGCAGCACAAGCGGCAAGTGAAAGCAATAGTTTTTTCATGAAAATAGTAATAGAATTGGGTATTTATAAAAAAATAGTTGTTGCTATCGGGTTGGCTAATTAGATTTTAGGTCAAAAGAAGGTTTGACAATTTTTAACGCGTAAAATTAATGAAAAATTTGCGAAAGTTCATAATTATTTAATAATTTTTCACGGTTAGACGAAGCGGGCGTAGTATGCACCTCTGCGGCGGAGGAGCTTTGCTTGCTCGCGTTCGCGCCGACGGCGCTCTGCGCGAGACATGGGTATGGTGGGCTGACCGGCGGGGGCTGCGGGGGTTGCTTCGAACGCCGGAGTTGCGGCCGGAGTTGGGGTTTCGACTGATTCGGTGGGCTTTTCCTCGGGGTCGGTTGGGGTTTTGGACTTGGTGCGGGATTTCTTTTCGGGCTTGGGTGGATTGATGTCAATCTGCGAATCGACGAAGTCGAGGAGGGAGCGAAGCGAGGCTTTGGAGTCGATATGGGCCACGACGAGGATGGAGATATCATAACGCATCTGCATGATGGACAGGCGCTTCATGATGCGCTTGACGCTCGCGTTGCGGCCCGTGGAGAGGGCTGCGATGCGGCTGACGGAGTCAATGACGAAGGTGTCGATTTGGTGCTCCTTGACGGCCATTTCGATGAGTTCGAAAACGATGTCGGCGTAGTCGCGCGAGTCGTCAGGGCCGTCGAAGTTCGGGGTTGCGAATAATAAGTTTGATGAGGAGAGAGGGAGTCGGTCGGCGTACAGATTGATTTTGCGGTCGACGTTGACGTATAGGGTCTTGCGGCCTGCGGCGGCGACTTCGAGAGCGATGTCGAGTGCGCGGTCGGTTTTGGGCGTTTCGCGGTGCGCGTGGAGCAGACAGATGGTGCGCTCGCGCCAGAGATTCTTGTAGAGGTTGACTACTTTGCCGATTTCTTCGAAAAGTTGCTTAGAGCTAAGAAAGATGTTTTTCATAGAAAAATAATTTTGAGTGTGAATTATAAGTATGTTTGCGATGCAAAGGTAATATGCTTTTTGATAGTATGCAAATGTTTTTGCAAGTTTTTTTAGAAAAAGGAGTCAGAAAAGTCGGACGGGTTTTAGACAGAAAGACAGAAAGGCAAAAATAAGAGAGAGGGGGATTAATCGGGATTAAACTTGATTAATCGAGACTAATCTTGATTGAATTTTAGAGGGGAGAACTGGTCGGACGGCAAAGCTTAAATAAATTTAGCTTTGCTCTCGACTAATTCGTATCTTTGTGGCGCGATATGGCAAGTGTAGTTAAAATAAATCCGGCATATGAAGAGTTTGCCGAGGCGATACGCGGCATCTGCTCTGATTTCGATGCCCGTGGCGAGATGATTTACAGCGGACGCAACACGTTGAAACGCTTCGAGTTGTCGAACGGCACGGCTGTCGTCGTGAAGCGCTTCGGCCATCTCAACAGCCTTCGAAGGCTGATATATTCGACCGTGGCAAGCTCCAAGGCTCAGCGCTCCTATACAAACGGTATGCAATTTCTCAAACTCGGCTTCAAGACGCCCGAGCCTGTGGCGTATATCAATACCTATAAGTCGGGGCTGCTGAGCGACAGCTATTATGTGGCGCTCCACAGCGATGCGAAATCGCTCTTTCCCGTATTGGTAGACTCGGAGCGCTTCAGCACCGAGCTTGCCGACCGCGTGGCGCAGTTTATGGCCGAGCTTCACGCCGCCGGAGCGGTGCACGGCGACCCCAATCTCAGCAATATATTGTATGAACGACGCGCCGACGGCACAGTCGAGCTGTCGGTCATCGACATCAACCGCTCATATTTCAAGCGCCACATCAGCTATCGCCGCCGCATGAAAAATCTGATGCGCGTGACCCATCGCCGCGACCTGATGAGGCACATCGCAGGGCGCTACGCCGAACTGACGGGCCTCGACCCGCTCGCGACCGTCGACCGCATTTTCGCTCTGCTTGCGCGCTTCGAGCGCAACCGCCGCCTACGCCACAAACTCAAATCTATTTTTATACTATAATATAAGAGCCGTCCGCAGTATATCCGCGTGATACATTCGTGTCACAATATTTGGATAATCAATTTGTTTATGATTAACTTTGCAAAAGTTTTGTCAAAAGTCATTAATAAATCACACAAACAATAAATCACTTTTTATCACAACAATGAAGAAAATCTACGCACTCATGGCGGCCGCATTGACATTCGGCGCATGTTCTGTCGTTATGTCGTCATGTGGAGACGATAACGAACCTGAGCAACCCAACAACCCCGAAGCTCCCTCGATAAAAGAGGAAATGACGCCGACCGAATCCAAACAGCATCTCGAAGAGACAGCTACCGAAGCCCTCGGCCTGTTCCGCCCGGCCGATCAGCAGGAACTCATCGAACTTACAAACTTCTTCGGCAAACGATATGGCGACCTGAGCCTTCCCGAAAACTTTGAATTTGAAAGCACCAACCCCAAATCGATGATGAACGCTCTCGGCGAAATCGGTCGCGGCAACGTCGCCGCTTTCGCATCGGCTGCGGTAACATATACCTATAATGTCAATTTCGACAAAATGAAAGGTGTCTACAGGCCCAAAGGCGACGAATGGGTAAAGGTGTCCGACTCCAATGACATCGTATTCCAGTTCAACAACATCAAACAGGGCGACGCCCAACTCACAGTCAAAGTTTCGAAAGAGGTAAGCAACTTCGACTTCACTCTTACCGACTGGGACTATGAATATGACGAAAACGGCTATCACGAATATGAAGAAGAGTACATATACAACGTGGCTCTTCCTCACGAAGTGAATTTCACTCTGACAAGCGAAGGCAATAAACTCGCCGAAGGCAAGGTTGTGTCGAGCATCGATGTCAAGGGTCACAAATTCGCCCTGCAGGCCGAGACCAACCTTATGAACATCAACGCCCGCATCGAAGCCAAAGGCTCAGACAGCAAAGTCGAGCAGAGTTCGGCAATCAAAGTCGGCGGTGTCAGTGTCGTAACATCGTCAGCAGCCGTAAACGGCAAGCATCTCTGCGACCGCGACCACTGGGAAGCACTCGAAGATGCTGACGACGAAGCGGCATATATGGCCGGCATCCTCAACAGCGGCAGCGCAAGCGTCGACGTCCTTGGCCGCGTTCAGTTTGAAGCTTCAATCTCAAACTTCACGGCAGACCTTATCGAGGCTCTGGACAATTCATATGACAACTATGATTACAACTCGAAAGATGTAGCTCTCAACGCCTGCAAAAAAGACTGCGGCACTATCAATCAGGCCATCAAGACCCAGTTCCGCTACAATTCAAACACTGTTCAGGGCAGCCTTTTCTTCCAACCCTACCTCAGCTATGAAGAAAGCTGGAGCGGAAATCAGTATTGGGAATATGAACAGGAATGTGTGCTTAAATTCGCTTCCGACGGCACAACCTATTCGTTTGACGAATACTTCAGCAAAGGATTTGGCAACATTACCAACCAGTGGGAAAGCTTAATCGACAACTACGAACGTATTTGGAAAAACGTGAAATAATTCAACGAACTTTTATTGCAGCCCTATGGTCATGCGCCATAGGGTTGCTTTTTTATAACCGGGCCGAAGCCGCCGAGCCGGCCGACACCACGGTGAATCTCAGCGAAGTAGAGGTGCGCGGAAGTCTCAAACCGATAACGCGTTCGGACGGAAGCGTCACATTGCGCCCCGAGCTGCTGGTCGGCCACAGTTCGTCGGCCGGAGAGGTTGATTTCATATCGCTTTTGAAAAATATGCCGGGCATAGCCTCGGCCGGCGACTATGGATCGGGCCTGCAGGTCGACGGTCAGGATGCTTCGCAAACTTTATACACCATCGACGGAGCGACAGTCTTCTTCCCCTACAGATTCGGGGGCATATTCTCCACATTCAACACCTGGCACTTCCGCAAAGCCGATTTCAGGCGGAACGTACACGGAGCAGGCATGCACCAGCGCCTCGGAGCGTCGCTCGACCTGTCGACATATACAGAGCCCGACACGCTTAAGACCATCGGCGGCCGAGCCAGCGTAGGGCTGTTGTCGTCAAGTGCGGCCGTGAGGCTGACAGCTTCGAAAAAAGTCTTAATCTCGGCAGCCGCGCGCCTGTCGTATATCGACGAGCTATACCGGCCGTTGCTCCGAGGCAAGACTTCAGACATCAACTACGGTTTTTCGGACTATAACCTATCGTTGTCGTATGCGCCCGACCCTGCCAATACAATCAGTGCGTCGCTATTCGCGAGCAGCGACCGCATCGATGATTCAGACAGCAACTACGCGCTGCGCATGACTATGAAATGGACCAATCTTGCCTCGTCGGTAAGATGGACCAGGCGCGGGGCAAAATCGACAGGCACATATATGCTGAACTTCAGTGAGTTTGAAAACAATCTGAGTCTCGACATGGCGAGCGTATGGCTCAAAGTTCCGTCATTTATCCGCACTATCGGCGCATCGTGTGAATACGATTTCGGCCAATGGAAAGCAGGAGCAAGGGTAGCGGCATTTAATATCAGGCCGCAGTACTCGGCATTTGACGGATACGGACAGTCGTCAGACGGAATAGTCAGCACTGAGCGGCCGTTTCAGGGCGAGACATTCGCCCAATATGAGTTGAGAGCCGGCAACCGGTGGCGCTTCCGCGCCGGCGTCAATGTCAACGCCTGGGTCAACGGCTCTTATCGCAGAGTCAGTCCCGACCCTCGCCTGACGGCAATCTGCGACGGCGGCCAGGCCGGCATATTCACGCTGCATGCGGGAGTGTATCATCAGAATCTACATAATACGGGTCTTTCAGACATCGGACTCGCATCAAACTTCTGGGTCGGCGCCTCGGAGCGCTGTCCGAGTCAGCGGGCACTGTCGTTTGCCCTCAACTACAAGCGACAGAGCTACAACGCAGTGCCTACAGTCACGGCAGAAATATATTACAAGGCGGCAGGCAATCAGCCGGAGTATTCCGGAATGATGATCGACCTTATCGACGAAAACTACTATTCATTGGATAAAATCGGCCTTACGCGCGGATATAACGCAGGCATAAATCTCGGGCTGCAGTCACGGGTAAGCATCGCCGACATAAGCGTCGCCTATTCATACGGCACGGCGCGCAGGCGTGAGCCCGGCGGCAAATATTTTCCGTCGGCCACCGACCCCGGACATTCGCTGCGCATCAACGCATCGGCCGAAGCCGACCGGAAATGGCAGTTTAACGCCGACTTCGTGCTTTCAAGCGGACGCCGCCACACGCCGGTCAAATCGCTGTATATGATAGGCAGCAACGTCATCAGCGAATTCGGTCCACGCAACAGCGCACGACTTCCGCTCTACCACCGCCTCGATTTGTCGGCCACCTACACAATCAAGGGCCGCAGGCTCAGCCATGCGATTAATTTCACTCTTCTGAACGCCTACGGCCGCCGCAATGTCGAGATGCAGCATTTCAGCATCAGTGACGACGGACGCTACAGACTCAAATCGACCGCTTCGCTCTATCGTTTCATGCCGTTAATCAACTATATAATGAGTTTCTGACCATGCGTTGTAAATTTCCATATTTGCCGCTTTTGCTGTCATGTCTGATGTGGACCGGATGTGACGACGAATTATCGGACTCGGCTGAGCCGCGCCCGGTAATCGAAGCCTATATATCGCAGGGAGGGACACCCGAGGTGTTTTTCACTACGTCGGTAAGCCCGTCGCAGGCCGGCGAACTGAGCGATGTGGTTGTCCGCTGGGGCAAAGTGACCGTCAGCGACGGCACTGACACTGTGATTCTGACGGGAGGCCCGCTCAAAGGGGCGTTTCCGCCATTCCATTACTACACACCTATGATGACCGGCAAAGCGGGTCGGACCTACACCGTCACAGCCGAATACAACGGCCTGCGCGCCACAGCCACGGCTACGATTCCCGAAGCTACGCCTGTCGACAGCATTGTTGTGCGACCCGTCGAAGGAGTCGATTCACTGTGTTCGGCCACACTCTGGTTTACCGCTCCGGCTGTAACTCCGGCCTATTACTATATTTCGGTGCTCGAAGACCATCCGGGAGCGCGACCTCTTCCGTCATATCTCGGCACAGTGTCGGTCGAGCGCCCGGGGATAGCGGTCTCAATGCCTGTCTACCGGCCAAAATACAAGTATGGCGCACCCAAAGACTATGTGGCGCAGCTGAAACGCGGCGCACGCTATTCAATAGCGCTTTGTCGCGTAGAAAAAGAGGTCTACGACTTCTGGAACAGCTACGGCAGCATCGTTGCATTCGGCTCAGGCAGCCTGTTTGTGAACTCTGTAGTCAGGCTTTCGGGCAATGTGACCGGCGGATACGGCATTTTCTCGGCTCAAGGACAATCGAAAGTGACTATTTCTACGCCAGAGCCTTGACTGATAAAAAAACACAAAATATACCATATTATAAAAAATTAGATTATCTTTGCGCTATTATAAACAGTCATTGTAACTGACTAAATGAGAGTAAAGATACACCACGAAGGGACCAACATCCTGATAGTCATGCTGCTTGTAGTGCTGGCTATCAATGTTCCGCTATGGATATGGGTCAGACCGATAGCAGTGCCTATAGCGTCGACCGCAGTCTTTGGCGTGCTCTTCTTTTTAACGGTAAACTTCTTCCGCTCTCCGCGCCGCTCATTCAGGGGCGAGAGTGAGGATGTGGTAGTGGCGAGCGCCGACGGCACAGTTGTAGCCCTCGAGGAGACTTTCGAGAATGAATATCTCCACGGCCCTGCCATACAGCTCTCTGTGTTCATGAGCATACTCAATGTCCACGCCAACTGGTTTCCGGTCAACGGCGAAGTGATCTACACGAAGCATCATTCGGGCCGTTTCATGGCCGCATATCTGCCCAAGTCGAGCAACGAGAACGAGCGCGCGACCGTGGTCATACGCACGGCCGACAATCAACTCGTATTGGTAAGGCAAATCGCCGGCGCAATGGCTCGCCGCATAGTCACTTACGCCCAGCCGGGCGAAGAAGCATCGATCCACGACCACCTGGGTTTCATCAAGTTCGGCTCGCGAGTCGACATTTTCCTGCCTTTAGGCTCGGAAATCCTTGTCAAGATCGGCGACAAGACCACCGGCGGCATCACAGAAGTGGCGCGGCTGCCGAAAGGCGAAAATCAAAAATAAAATTAAATGATAAGACGTATTGTTTCTTGCATTCCAAATACGATAACCACGCTCAACCTGCTTTCGGGATGTGTGGCGATAATGTGCGCTTTCCACTACGACGAGGACATGTCGGGGCTTAAAGGCGCCGACTGGACCTGCATCTTCATCGGTCTGGCGGCTCTGTTTGACTTCTGCGACGGAGCGTCGGCGCGTCTGCTTCACGCCTACTCGGCCATCGGCAAAGAGCTTGACTCGCTCGCCGACCTCGTGAGCTTCGGAGTAGCGCCTGCGATGCTGATATTCAACCTGATGCATCCGCTCAGCGAGCATCAGTGGCTCTGCTATGCAGCCCTGCTCATTCCTGCGATGGGTGCGCTGAGATTAGCCAAATTCAACATCGACGACAATCAGGCGACGACCTTCAGCGGCCTGCCCATCCCCGGCAACGCCATCTTCTGGATAGGTGTCTACGGCTGGATGGCCCGCTACGGCTATCCCGGCACAGCGGCAATGGTCATTATGATAGTGCTCGTGTCGCTCTCGATGGTGTCCTCGATCAGAATGTTCTCACTGAAATTCAAGAATTTCGACGTGCGCGAGAATTTCCGTCGCTATGTGATAATCTTAGCAGCCGTCATCTTTGTTATATTCTATGGCCTTTCGGGGCTGGCATGGACGATAGTACTCTACATGCTCATCTCGCTGCTGTCGCGCCGCAACACACAGGCATGAGCGACAGAAGTTCAATTTCTGTAATTGTCATAAGCGTTCAGTATGGCTGAATTTTTAATCTTATTATTGGTAATCTTCGTGATATTCCCCCTGATAAAGGTGGCTGTCACAATATACAGGGCTCGCCGTCAGATGCGCAATGTCTTCGAGCAGTTCAGACAGGCAGGCCGCGCGGCAAGCGAGCGGCCCGAGCCCAAGCCCGCACCCAGACGAAAGAAAATCGACCCGGCCGACGGCGAATTTGTCGCCTTCGAGGAGTTGCCGCCCGACAATGCCGCGCAGCAGACCGTCGAGACCGAGACCATAGTCGTCGAACAGCAGATTGTCGATGCCGAATGGGAGGATATAAAATGAAAGGGCTGTATGAATTTCTCGACCGTGTGGCCGTCAACAACAACCGGCCCTGGTTTGCGGAGCACCGCCGCGAATACGACGAACTGCGCGCCCGCTGGATAGAGGACCTCGACAAACTGATTGCGTGTATGTCGGTCTGGGAACCGGGCATGGCCACTCAGAGCGGACGCTCGGCCGCATACCGCTTCTATCGCGACACCCGCTTCTCGCCCGACAAATCGCCGTTCAAGACCTATTTCTCGGCCGCGCTGTCGCCTTTCGGCCGCAAGACCGAGATGGCGGCCTACTATCTTCAGGTCGACTCGCGCCCGGAGGAAAACGGCCTCTACGGCGGTCTCTACTGTCTCGACGCGCCGATGCTCGCCAAGATGCGCAAGGCTATAGTCGACAACATCGAGGAATTTGAGGAAATAATCAACGCTCCGGCCCTGCTCGGCCACTATCCCGGCTGGCTCGGCGAGGTGCTGAAGACCGCGCCCAAAGGCTGGCTCAAAGACCATCCGCAGATTGAACTGCTGCGGCTCAAATGCTATGGGAAATTCCAGCGCTGCGACCGCCGCTACTTCGAGTCGGAACGATGGTATGAACGCGCGTCGGAGGACTTCAGAATCCTCAAACCGCTCATCGATTTCCTCAACTATTCGCTGACCGAAGATATTTAGCAAATTTTAGCAATCTTACTTAATCGGCAAATTGCTAACTTTGCATTTCAAAGCATAATGTTCAATCTCTTACTTATCAAATAAATCTATTCTGTCATGTCTGAAATCAAATGCGTTGGCATACTTACATCCGGAGGCGATGCGCCCGGCATGAACGCCGCTATCCGTGCCGTTACCCGTGCTGCAATTTTCAACGGTCTTAAAGTCAAAGGCATCTACCGCGGCTATCGCGGCCTGATTGCCGATGAGATAGTCGATTTCAAGACACAGAATGTGTCGAACATCATCCAGCAGGGCGGCACCATACTGAAAACGGCCCGCTGCAAGGAGTTCACGACCCCCGAAGGCCGTCAGCTGGCCTATGACGTCATCCGCCGCCACGAAATCGACGCTTTAGTGGTCATCGGCGGCGACGGCTCGCTCTCAGGCGCGAGAGTGTTTGCCAACGAATTCAACTTTCCGATTATCGGTCTGCCCGGAACTATCGACAACGACCT
>JAGAOW010000216.1 GCA_017889945.1 Muribaculaceae bacterium | reverse complement strand
CCGATCTCGCGATTCCGAATTCTGTTGCGAGACAAGAGCTGTAGCGGTCAGCTTGCCGAACTGAAGCTTGCTTTTTATACCGAACAGTGCCGTGGAACCGCGTATCAGCGACGAACCCGTTGTCAGGCTCACGTTTCCTGCCTCGATATTTTTGACAATGTCGTCCTCTCCCCCTTCATATTGAAGCTTGATGTTCTTGGCGTCGAAATCGAAAGTGGCGTCCGTGTTGTAGGTCATGTCAAATTTCATCCGTTCGCCTACGGATGCCTGGATGCTTGCCTGTATTTTCTGGTCGAAATCGAGGAATGTGTGGCGGCGCGATCCGAGCGACAGTGCCGGATTGTCGGTCTTGGTCGATTTTATCACCATGTCGATCTGCACCGACCCCTGCGTCCGCAGACGGACTCCGCCCGGGCCGAAAATTTTTTCAAGCGGGCCGAGCGAGAAATTCATGTCGAGAATGTCGAAAGGCTCCTTGCTTTTCGGCGAACTTACAGTCTCGGCGTTCTTCTTCCGGTAATACTCGGTCAGATAACTTCGCCTCTGCCAGTCGTTATATTGCTGCGGAGAAAGAATGAACGGCGTGGTTATCTCCATGTCGCCAACCCGGGAGCGGACAATGTAACACCCCGTTTCCGGATCATATTCCGTAACCGTCAGTATGTTCGACGGCATTCTCAGATCGTTGGCGCTGTTGCTTTTCATAAGGTCCTCGTAACTCTTGGGGACGGTGTGCCTGACCGGAGAGCGGAGTTTCAGCAGTGAATCCTTATCTGTTTTTGCAGGGATCGAGGGGGCCGGCGCGTGTATGCGGTCTTTGTTATACTGGGCCAAAGCCGGCAGAAGAAACAGACCGACGGCTATAAACGCGGTCAGTGACCACGCCCTTATGCTTTTTCGCTTTCGTCTGCAAGATGTTATGTCGGTCTTCTTATATGCCACTGCGGGGATAGTCGGGATGCTCTCAAGGCCCGTAGCCTCCCGGAGACGAGGACCCTACATCATTGCGAGCGCCTTTTTGATTGCTGAATCGACTTTTATCGTCGGATCGGCATCGAAAATCTTCTTGAGCACTTTCTGGCTCTGCGGCCGGCTGAAGCCGAGCATGGTGAGCGCGGCGAGGGCTTCGTCGTAGGTTTCCGAGGCTGCGACGGGCTGATTGATTAACGTATCGCCGGTAGGTTTTATTTTGTCGCGAAGGTCAACAATGATTCTTTGGGCCGTCTTTGTGCCGATGCCTTTGACATTTTTCAGTCTCGTATGGTCGCCGGAGATTATAACGCCTTCGAGTTCCGGCGCAGGAATCGACGACAGGATCATGCGGGCTGTATTGGCGCCGACGCCCGAAACCCCTATGAGTTCCCTGAAAAGACTGCGTTCCTGCTCGTTGAGAAAACCGTAGAGCTGATAGGCGTCCTCGCGTATCGATTCATGTATGAGAAGTCTCGCTTCCTGTCGCCCTTCGAGGGCGGTGTATGCTATCAGGGTAATGTTGGCCAGATAGCCGACGCCGCCGGTGTCGATAACCGCGTAGGCCGGCGTCAGTTCGGCCAACTTACCGCTTAGAAATTCAATCATTTGCTTATTGATGATATTGTTGGATAACCTCTTAATGCAAATTTAGTCATAACATTGCACTTCTGCAAATTTTCACTTCACTCATTGAAACGGAAGCGGATCTCATTAAGCTTCGTTTGCTGTTGGCATCAGTAGCGGCTTTTGGTCCGAATTTTAGCCCGATAGCTGATGAAGGCATGCGGATTTTCCGCATGCCTTCATCAATATATCGGGGAAAGATTTTTAT
>JAGAOW010000215.1 GCA_017889945.1 Muribaculaceae bacterium | reverse complement strand
CTTCCACAATTGGAATTGTGGGCGAAGATGGATTCGAACCACCGAAGGTATAAACCAGCAGATTTACAGTCTGCCCCATTTGGCCACTCTGGTATTCGCCCTTTGTAGCAAAACTACTAATTAGAGCCTCTTGTCGGATTCGAACCAACGACCCCGAGATTACAAATCACGTGCTCTGGCCAACTGAGCTAAAGAGGCGTTTATTTCAATTTCCTATCGCTTCGGGTTGAGTTATTTCCCTTTTGCGGTTGCAAAGTTACGCAAAGTTTTTATTCCGCCAAAATATTTCGCAAATATTTTACACTGTTTTTTTGAGTTTATCTTCTGCCGGGAGCTAACCATACTGATAATCAAAAGTCCGCAGGCCGAAAGATTAAATCGGCAGCCTGCGGACCTATCACATTTTTATCTGGAATAATCGCTTATACTATTATACTATGCCCTGCATCATCATCGCGCGGGCCACTTTCAGGAAGGCTGCGGTGTTGGCACCCTTGACATAGTTGATGTAGCCGTCGGGCTGAGTGCCGTGTTCGACACATTGTTTATGAATATCGGCCATTATAGCCTTGAGCTTGTTGTCGACTTCCTCGGCCGTCCAGTTTAGACGCTGCGAGTTCTGAGCCATCTCGAGGCCGGAAACCGAAACACCTCCGGCATTGGCGGCTTTGCCGGGCGCGTAGAGGATACGGGCATCCTGGAACACCTTGATAGCCTCGGGCGTCGACGGCATGTTAGCGCCTTCACTGACAGCGATACAACCGTTAGCGACAAGGACTTTTGCCTCTTCGCCGTTGAGTTCGTTCTGGGTTGCCGACGGCATTGCGATGTCGCAGCCGACCAATGTCCACGGACGCTGATGGGCATGATAGGTGCAGATATCGGGATGCTTGGCTGCAAATTCACTTACACGGCCGCGATAGAGGGTCTTAAGGTCGAAAAGTTCGTCAAACTGTTCGGCACTTATGCCTTCGGGAATGATGATAGAGCCGTCGCTATCGCTGAACGAAACGACTTTAGCGCCAAGAGATATGAGTTTCTGCGCGGTGTAGAGGGCCACATTTCCCGAGCCGGAAATGGCGACACGTTTGCCTGCGATGTCGATGCCGCGGGTTGCAAGCATGTTGAGCAGGAAATATACGTTGCCGTAGCCGGTCGCCTCCGGGCGCATGAGTGAGCCACCGAAGTCGAGACCTTTGCCTGTGAATGTACCGGTAAATTCGCGTGTCATCTTCTTATACCAGCCATACATGTAGCCGACTTCGCGCGCACCTACGCCGATATCGCCGGCAGGCACGTCGGTGTCAGGGCCGATATGGCGATAGAGTTCGGTAATAAACGCCTGACAAAAGCGCATAACCTCCATATCGCTCTTTCCGCGGGGCGAGAAATCGCTGCCGCCTTTGGCTCCGCCCATGGCAAGCGTGGTAAGCGAATTTTTGAAAGTCTGTTCGAACGCAAGGAATTTAAGAATCGAAAGATTAACCGACGAGTGAAAACGGATACCGCCTTTATACGGGCCGATAGCGTTGTTATGCTGAATACGGTAGCCCATATTGTTGCGAACCTTGCCCTGATCGTCGACCCACGACACTCTGAACGTGTAGATGCGGTCGGGTATACACAGGCGCTCGAGCAGGTTATAGCGCTCGAATGTAGGACATGAGTCGTAAACCTCAGCTATCGACGTCACAACCTCTTCTACTGCTTGTAAATACTCCGGTTCGTGTGGGAAACGACCTTTCAAATCTTCAATGAAACCTTTTACATTCATAATTCCGGATAGATTAAATAAATAGTTGCTTCGTTTGTCATTTTGCAACAATAGTTCATAAATTCTGCGACAAAGTTACACAAAAATCGTCTATCGCGAAATAAAAAGCCATTAAATTTATCGAGAAATCTGACATTTGTTCGCCATTGCTGGCTCTCACGGGCTTATAACAAGCTCGACATGGCCTATTTTCAAGTTGGCCGAAAGCAAGAGCGGAATACGGCTATGGCTGTCAATCAGGCACTTTACAGGATAATTGTCCATCTCTCCATGATAGCTGTACTCAAAAACAGTAGCATAGACATTGTGACCGTTATATGTGTCCGTGCCGTTGTAGGTTATCTCGACATGCTGCACATCGCCGTCAGGCAGCGTGATGCCTATGGTCACTTTCTCGCAGGGCTGCAATCTGCCGAAATCAATCTCACTGAAGTAATAGTACAGGCTGAGCATATCGGCCGTTATCGTCACAGCCTCAATCGTCCCGGCGCTTGCATCGAGTTTACCTCGGCCATAGATATCTTTGTAATTGTCAGGATTTGACGCATCAAACTTACCCGACTCAAGCTGACTCACTTTGGGCTTGGTGTAGAAGCCGTTTTCATAGAGCACCGTCGCGCGACTGAGCCCCTGAGCAGGTTCGATTTTAGCCCGGAGAGTGTCGCTTACGCTGTAGACACGCCCGTGCCAGGGTATGCTCCGGCCATTGAAAGTTCCGGTAAGCAAATCGCCGTCAAGGCCGACTTTAACATAAGCCTCGCCGGCCGTTATCCTCACAAAACCGAGATGATACTCGCAGTTGTAACGGAGGTTGACATTGTCAAATTCGGCCCCGCGCATGGCGAGGCCGAACGATATCAATGCTATGAGTAAGATAGCTACGCGTCTCATAGCTTCTGAGGTTTAAAGTTATTTGTCGTTTTCAAGGACAAAGAATGCGCCCTTGTAATCGGGTTCATTAGTGATTTCGCTGACAAGATCCGAATAGACTACCTCGCCCTTTTCATCTATGATAATCACGGCTCTTGCAAGCAATCCGGCGAGAGGGCCGTCGGTCATCTCAATACCATAGTTTTTGCGAAAATCGGGCGAACGGAATGCAGAGGCGACTACAACGTTGCCGATGCCCTCGGTCGTGCAAAAACGCGACATGGCAAACGGGAGGTCCATCGACACGCAAAGCACCACAGTATTTTTCATTTTAGCTGCTTCTTCATTGAAGCGGCGCACAGACATGGCACACACAGGAGTGTCAAGACTGGGGAATATATTCAAGACTACGCGCTTGCCCGCAAAATCTTTATTTGTAATCTCACTGAGGTCGGCAGCTGTAAGTTTGAATTCAGGCGCTTTTTCCCCTGCGACAGGGATATTGCCATAGGTGTGGCACGGTGTGCCTTTAAAATAGATTGTTTCCATCTTATAATATATTATATGTGTTATCGTGCAGCATTGGCTGTCGACTGTATAACAAAGTCAGCAATATCATTGTTGTAACCTATCGCCAAATCTTTGACCGTCGCCGAACGGTCGCATATCAGGATAACCGGTGTAGCCGTCACTCCAAGGTCGCGGGCAAGTCCTCGCGCGCTCATCAGCAGATGTTCGCCCTGACGGACCTCGCCGACTGCGCTCTCTATCAGTTCGACTTTGTTGTTTGTAAACGCCAGTATCAGCTCAGCGCGCATCGGCAGCGCATCAATGGCCTCGCGCAAGCTTCCGACTGTTTCCGCCACCATGCCTGTCTCGGCGTCGAGCAAGGCGATGACAGTAGGCACATCGAATTTCGAATCCTTGCTGTGGGTATAGCGTTCGCCTCCTACAGACGGCACAGAGAACGCCGGGAGTCTGCGCCCGGTCATGTTCTCGAGTCTGAACGAGCTTTCTCTGTATTTTTCGAACACTTCGGGGTAAAGAGCTATCAGTTCGTCTTCCGAACTTGCTGTTTTGCGAACATCCTTGTTGACACCATACGTTGCCGTAATAATCTGCTCGCTGATTTGTCCCGGATTGCTGTCAAACTCCGACATTACCGGCTCGAGCGTCTCACGGTCGAACACATAAACGAATTCGAGCGCTTCAATTCCCTTAAAGCTTCTCGTGCCGTCGACAGCCACACATTTGCGGCCGTCGATCACCGTATCGGCATGGAATGTATATTTATATGTGGAGTCGACTTTCATGTTGGCGAAAGTCCGACCGATATATTGCGGCAGCAGATCGCAGAACTGAGCCTGGTTCTGAACTCCGTCGCTCAGTCGGCCTGTCGGATTGAACGCTATCGCATCGCGCTCGGCATGAAACTCCTGCAGGCGCTGGTCGCGATATCTGTAATGATTTCCGTCAAAATATGCCGAAAAGCCTTCCGAAGTGTTGCCGTCTTTAGCCAGCGACCACTCTATAAGATATGTTGCGGGCGCAAGGCTGTCGCTCACGCAGTTTTTATCAGATATCAGCACAATGTCATAGACCACGGGGTATTGCGACGTAGGCAGCAGCACCTCGTATTTTGCCGTTGCATTATAATCGGAGTAATTCGCAAGGCGGTCGGCAAGCTCTTCGAAATCAAGAGCGTGGCCTGAAAGTGGAACTATTGCCGCCACCAGCGGCAACATAGCAGAAGTGATGAACTTTTTCATACATATATAACGTCTCTGATTCAATCTTTGTTTTCTCGCTGTGGCAAATATTGTTCCCTACCCCGACTAAAAAAACAAAGGGCGGCTGCCCGAATGGCTCGCCGCCCCTGCATATCAGGAAAAGAGTATCCTGACTGAGGTATATATTATCACTTCAATTCAAAATCAAGAACGCTGACTCGCTCACTGTCCGGACCTACCATAGCCTGGAACTGACCGGGTTCGCAAACATACTCAAGTTCATAATTATAGTATTTGAGCAGTTCGGGAGTGATTACGAAATCAACCTTACAGCTCTTGCCCGCGGCGATGTGGACGCGTTCGAAGCCTTTGAGCTGCTTGACCGGACGGACTGTCGTGCCGACAAGGTCGCGGATATAAAGCTGGACGATTTCGTCTGCGTCATATTTGCCTTTGTTGGTCACAGTCACTGAAGCTGTAATCGTTCCGTCCTGAGTCATTTCGTTGGCCGAAAGCGTGAAGTCGCTGTATTCAAACTCGCTGTAGCTCAATCCGTAACCAAACGGATACAGAGGAGCGTTGGGAGAGTCGATATAACCGGTAACGAATTTTTTGAACTTCGAATCATCAAGTTTCGGACGGCCGGTGTTGAAATGATTATAGTAGAGGGGTATCTGACCTACACTGCGGGGCATGGTCATTGTCAGTTTGCCCGAAGGGCTGACTTTGCCAAACACGACGTCGGCGATGGCGCTGCCGGCTTCCGAACCGCCGAACCAAACGTTGAGAATGGCCGGAACATGTTCTGCTTCCCATGTCATAACCGTAGGACGTCCGGAGAAGTTAAGCATCACGACGGGTTTCCCGGTTGCGAGAAGAGCTTCAAGCAGCTTATGCTGTGTTTCAGGCAATGTCAGGATCGTACGGCTTGACGATTCGCCGCTGTATTCCGACGATTCTCCGAGAGCTGCGACAATCACGTCAGCGCTTGCGGCAACGCGCAGGGCTTCGGCGAGCAACTCCTTCTCCGAACGGGGATCGCGCATTTCGCGGCCGAACATTGTTGCGTTAGCTTCAAGTTCAGCATCCGCTTCAAGATTCGAACCCTTTGCATAAACTATTTCCGCATCGTTGCCGACAGCTTCCTTAAATGCGTCATAAACTGATTTATAACGTTCGAAATTAGCAGCCACGCTCCATGTGCCGGGCATATTGGATGCCGTATTGGCAAGCGGACCGATAAGGGCGATGCGGCCTTTCTTCTGCAGCGGGAGGATATTGCCTTCATTTTTCAGCAGCACAAAAGTCTCTGTCGCTATACGGCGAGCCTCTTCGATGTTGTCTTTGGTGTATATCTCAGTCTTGCTGCGCTCTACGTCGATATATTTATACGGATTTTCGAAAAGTCCGAGTTTATATTTGGCTTCGAGCACACGGCGTACGGCAAGGTCGATTTCGCCGAGGTCGACTTTGCCTTCCTCAAGCGACTGTGCGAGTGTGCCGTTGAAACCGTCGGCCACCATGTCCATATCCGTACCGG
>JAGAOW010000214.1 GCA_017889945.1 Muribaculaceae bacterium | reverse complement strand
TCCGCATGAGCCGCATACGCGCCTGTCTGGTCGTGATGCTGCCGCTCTTTGTGCTGAGCGCTGTCTGCTCGCTGTCGTTCGGCTCGCTCTCAGACTTCAAGATTATGGGAATGACCATTTTCGACTTTCTCGACGCCTTCACTACCAATGTGTTGCTGCCGCTGGTATCAATCGGAGTCTGCGTCTACGTCGGCTGGTTTGCCCCGCGCGGTCTGCTCCGCGACCAGTTGAGCAACGAAGGCTCGCTTCGCTCGCGCATCACGCCTGCGGTCACATTCATAATCCGCTATATCGCGCCGCTGATGATTGCGGCCATAATGATTTCCAAATTCCTTTAATTCTGCTATGGCCAAGCATTTCAAAATGACGACTATGGAGATTGCCTCGCTGACCGTGTTGGCGGTCGTGGTGGCGATTGTGTCGCTTGCGATGCTCATAGGCAAACCCGCAACGCCGCCATACGACGAAATACTCCGTGCCGACAGCCTTGAGCGGGTCATCGGCAACAGCCCCGAAATCAGCGTCAAAGGAGAGAAACCCAAAAGAAAAACCAAAGCTAAATCCGACTCTGCAAAACACAAGCGCACGACCCCTCCGGCCGCACGCGATTATATAGGAGAAATAGCAAATGACTGACCACGCAACAACTTTTTTGCGCCGTTTCTGGCCATCGATAATCGTATTAGGCTTTATCCTCTACGCCACTCTGAGTTCTGACCCTATCGGAGCGGAAGATCTGCCGTCGATACCCCACATCGACAAGCTGATCCACGCCGTGATGATGGGCGGACTGACCGGCGCAATCATCTTCGACCTTCAGCGTGCCGACCGCTCGCGCCGACTGCCGACCAAATATCTGATTGTCATAGCGATAAGCGTGATGATTTTCGGTGGAGTCGACGAAATTCTCCAGATGTCGATTGAAAACGGACGTTCGGGCGAATGGCTCGACCTCGCCGCCGACTGGGTCGGGGTGTGGGTCGCATATTTCACAGCGCCACCCGCTGTAAGAACATGTCTGAAAATGAATTAGTGTCCGTATTGGCCGCTGTTGCGGGCAATGATGTCGCGTAGTCGCGCCAAGTCTTCTTCGCTGAAGAGTTTGTAGCGATGAACGACACGATGGCAGTTGGGGCACAGCGGCACCAGATTGTCAATCGCATCGGCAATGGTCAGGTTCATATCATCGTCATCATACATATAAATCGGCTTCTTGTGATGGATTTCGATACACGAATCGGCAAATTCAGGACCATATTTGACAGCGAAGTCCAGACCGCAGCAGCTGCATGCGATATGTCCGTCATTGGAAAAACGCTGAATTGCAGCCGAGCGCAACAGAGCCGAACGTGTGCGCCGTTTTGTTTCGCGGGCCGTAGTGACAACCATCCCCTCGCCTGCCTGCTGGCTTTCGTCGACAACGACCTTTCGGCGTCGGGGTCGGCTGATGCCACTTCTCTGCACACATAATCGTCCTTGTAGTTGTGCGACAACAGGTCGTAGACCCAATCGGAACTGTTCTCAAGCAGCTCGGCAACGCCCGGCAAGAGCCGGAATCCGCCCGCGACAGTCTCTGCAAGCCCGAGACGGTCTAGTTTGCGATGACTCGTGAGATTGCGTATCTGCTGCTCGAAAATATGCTCGTTGCGACGCGTCGGCGACATCTGCAAGTCTATGTCGCTGAGCGGATAATTGGCAATGATATAGTCCCGGATTTCGCGTATGGTGGCAGAGCCGCCGTTGAGACGCATGAATTCGAGCACAGGGACAACGAGGTCGTTCTCTCTAAGTTTATTCATAATCAATAGTTTGTAATCAACAGATG
>JAGAOW010000213.1 GCA_017889945.1 Muribaculaceae bacterium | reverse complement strand
TTGAGCATTTCGATGAGATGACGGCCGTTGACGGTCTCCTCGCCGACACACTTGCCGTTGTATTTGAAGGGCTTGACCTCAGCATCCCATGCCACGGGAATGTGCATCAGCATTACGACTGTCGAGCCTTCGGGGACATAAGACAGGTCCTGACGCAGCCAGTCGAAGGTCTGTTCGTCGACATAGCCCATGTAGAAGTAGTCGCGGCCGATATAGAAGCAGTTGTCGATGGTCACATAGTGGACGTCGCCACGGTTGAAGGAGTAGTTGGTCGGGCCGATGTTTTTCTCGAAGCGTTCTTTCGAGGTTTCGTGAGTGGCGCGATAATACTGCATGTCGTGGTTGCCGTTGGCGATGTAGTAGGGTACTCCGAGTCCGGCGCGGTGTCGGAGGCTCGACTCGTAGAGTTCGGGATGGTCGCCGACAACGTCGCCTGCGTCGAGGACGAAGCAGTCGCGGTCGGCAAATTGTCTGAGGTGCTGCCGGGCGTCGGCTACCTGCTCGTCGTAGAGGCAAAGTTCGTCTTCTCTGACGACCTGGACATCGGCTTGGGTAAGGAAGACGTGGCGGCGGTCGTCGCGCGGGTTTTTACGCAAAGAGAAGCTGTAGTCGGTGCGGTCTTCTTCGACCGGGATGAAGAACATCGGGCGGTTGAAGTCGTCGTTCTGCGGGAGATAGCCAGCGGGGGTCGATACGGTTATATTTGTCGCGCGGTCGTTCTTAGTGAGAGTGTAGCGGCCTTTTGCGTCGGTCGACACGCAATTGAAGCCGTCGGAAACGACGACGTCGGCGAGCGGTCGGCCGTCGGCGGTCACAGTGCCTGACACAGTCTCTGACATGCCCCACGCCAGAGCGTCGAGCGCGAGGGGCAGAAGTGCGGATAGGAGTAACGGTTTTATAAGATGCATGATTGTTAAGGTTTGTAAGCCGAATCGGCCGAGGCCGGTTTGACGGATTTTATGGAAAAGAGGATGTGCCGTTGAGACACATCCTCTTTGAGGAGTCATATGCGATTATTCGGCAGGTTTTTCTTCTTTATCTCCGTATTTATCGTTCCAGTCGGCGACATATTTATCGTTGCCGGCTTTGATAGCGTCCCATTTTTCGGGGTCTATCTTGAGATGGATGATGTCGAAGAGGAAGTAGCCGTCGCAGGAGTTTGCGCATGCGCTTACAGAATTGCGGATGCCGTCGAGAATCTGAGTTTTGGTGTAAGGATAGGTAGAGTTTGTTAACTCAGAATTATTGGGGTCTTGACTCCAATCTGCCTTAGGATTCCAACGCCAGTCGACGTCCGGTCCACCGACGACCAAGGGGCAATCGCCTTTAATTTTCAGCATTGCTTGATTGCAGAAGCCCTGCATCGTCCATTCATCCGTGCCGTTAACGGCAGTAGGATTAGCATATGCGCCAATCAGTATCTGGTCCATAAGACCGGCATAGCCATAGTTCTTATAGCGGGGAGATGCCCACTGATTGTTTTTTGAGGGGTCGAATGTGTTGGAGGCCCAGTTTACGCCGGTGTTGTAGTATGAACGATACCATCCGCCAACGTATACGCCGAATTTGAGGTCGGCATTGACGTTCTTGACCGCTTCGCGAGCCTTTGACATAAAGTCATATATGGTCTTGGCGCGGAATTCGAGCCATTTTGTGGTGTATTGGCCATAAGGCGTTGCAAGGGTGGTGTTGGTAGTTTTCGGCGGAAGAATGTCACCGGGGAATTTAGAAAGTTTCACACCGATATATTCTTCAAACTGCTGACGGCTCAGAGGCGAGAAGTCGGAGTAAAGGTCGTTGTAGCGTCCACGGTCGAGAACGATGCCGTCGAGATTGTATTTTGCAAGGTCGGCCAACAGACCGCAAAGATATTCCTGAACTTCGGGGTTGCCGGGGTTGAAGAATTTTTCGTAGTCGCCAAGGTCCATGACATTTTTTGGGTCGCCGCCGTTATAACGCCAGTTAGCCCATTCTTTTTTAGAAGCATCGCGGAACAGGATGCCTTCAGGACCTTGTTCTGCGCCACCGGAAACGTGGCCACCGGTCATGGTGTTGAAACCGGCATGAACGCGCAGGCCGAGTTTATGACCTTCGTCGATAAATGCCTGAAGATAGTCCCAAGTAGCCGTACGATAGATTGTCTTTTTTGAAGACACTCCGTTTTCGGTAACCCATGCATTGAGAGACTTGACTTGGTCGCAAAGCGATGATTTAAAGAGGATATCGCCGGTAGTAGGTCTGACGTCGACAACAATGTCGGTAAAGCCGGCGTTCTTTGCGAGCGTTAGATCACGGGTAATGTTCTCAACGCTATTGGCAAAGTCGGGGAAGTTTGAAGCGGCATCGACCCAGATGTAGCGTGGTTTAAGCACCGGAACGGCGGGTTCGTAATCGTCCCAAAGCTCAAAGCCGTTATAATCGTCAGAGCAGGAGGCGAAAGAAAATAACCCCGCCGCCGCAATAGCGGCGAGGTTGAGTTTGATTATGTTTTTTAAGTTCATTTCTATTAAGATTGATTATTGCGGTTGAGAGATTGAGATTACATATCGATGCAGTCTGCTCGTACAGCACCTACATATCCGTTGCAGAATTCGAAGAATATATAGAGATAGAAGCCGTCGGGAGAAACGAAGAAGCGAACATCGCCGCCGTTACCGGCGCGGTCGTTGGTGTTGCTTGCTGCTGTTGCACCGTAGTTGCCGCGAATGTTCAATCCGCTTGCAGAGAAGTCGATTTCTTCTGTGCTAAGGTCGTTAGACGAGAGATTGTACATGAACATAGAAGCTCCGTAGCCATATCCCAAGGTGTTCATAACGTTGTGGATGTAATAACGGACATTGTTGAATGTCACGAGGTCGCCGGAGTTCTCGACAGAGTTAGACGTGATGCACTTGCTGCCGTAAGACTTGATTGAGTTGGTCGAACCGTCGAGCCAAGCGCAAGTACGGTTGTCAGCGCCGTTTGCATTAGGCGGATTTGTCGTGAATGCGACATAGCCGA
Organism: Muribaculaceae bacterium; assembly: GCA_017889945.1. GTDB lineage: Bacteria > Bacteroidota > Bacteroidia > Bacteroidales > Muribaculaceae > CAG-873. The sequence goes on along the minus strand of JAGAOW010000213.1, from coordinate 8,983 downwards.
TTGCGAGGTAGTCGGAAGGCAAAGTCGGTTCGAGATATACCGCATCAAAGTTACCCCAGCAAGAAGCGCCATAACCTATCGGTTTGACGGTTTCGCATTCGCCGATCACGCCGTTTTGATCTGCCAACGATAGAACTGTGTAGGTCCATTGTTGTTGACGGTAATAATGGCATTTTCATCGATATTACCGGTAACGGAGATGCCTGAGCCTATGGCTGCTGCATTGGCGAGAGTTGTCAGTTTTTCAAGTTGACCGTCGATGCCTTTCATCTTCCAGATGGTAAGTGTGCCATTGTTGAAGTTGGCTGCACTTGTAAAGAGCAAGTTACCGTTGTTGTCAGAAGTCATGCGGTGGTTGTTGAACTGACCGAGGGTATTAGTGCCCATAGCAGTGAGGTCGATGGTCGAAATGACATTGCCGTTTTTGTAGTTCATGACGTAGGCTTTGCCCATGCCGGCTTCGTTGAGAACGAGGTATTCGCCGACAATTCCAAGACCAGCAGAACCGTTGAAGCGGAGATTGCCGCTTGTGAGTTCGGCCGGAGCATAAATCTTGATGCCCATATCAGCCTGTTTCTTTGTCCAGGCAATTTTAGCACTTCCTTTGCGGATGCCGAACGGAAGTTTTGACGGTTCGGCTTGAATAAATTTATAGACAGTTTTGTCAACGCCATTTTGAGCAGTAACGGTAATTTCGGGTTCATTGTCAAAGTTGACCGGAGTTACGCGTGGGTCTGGCTCAAGAGTAGCGCCATGCGAAATCTCGACTTCGGCGAGCTGTTCGCCGATAGCCTCTGCTGTTACAAGAGTAATTATCTTGGTTTCAGGGTTAATAATGCCTGAAATTCCGAGCGAGGCGATTGTGAAATCGGTAATTTCACATGCTTTGCTCTTGCGAATTTCGCCGATGATAGTGAAGTCTGTACGAACGCCTGTGTTGTCAATCATTGTCACATGATTTTCCTGACTCAGGTCGATAGTCGTAAGGGCGGGTTCGAGTCTGACGCCTTGTTTGAGATTGCACTGAATCCTCATTCTTGTGAGGTCAGCCATATCAAGATAGCTGTCGGAATTTGCAGGATATGTATATGGGACTACAATGGTTATAACATGGTTGTTATAGTCAATCTCTGCGGGGAATGAGTTCTCAGCCCTATCATCATCATAAAATGAAGCAGTCATAGAATCGAATTGTTCGTCGTAATGTGTCGGCGAAAATTCATGAGGATCCTGACATGCTGACATTCCGATGAGGAAAGACGCAGCAGAGATCAAGGATAAGATTTTTGTTTTCATTATTCTGATTATATTTAAGTGAATAGGTTATTATTATCTCCAGTTTTCGTACTGTACCATCAGGTTATTGTTGCGCATCTCGGCTGTAGGTGCAGGTAGAACGTAACATTTTGCATTATATTGTAAATCGACGCGATCAATTTCAACATAAGTGTAAGATCCATTGTCGACTTTAATGCCATGGCGACGGTAATTGTTGTATTCGGTTGCGCAAAGTTCCCAACGGACCATGTCCCAGTAGAGCTGTCCTTCGAAAGCAAGTTCGATTTTGCGTTCGTTGCGGTAGTCATTGAAGAACTGTTCGCCTGTAGAAGTCTTTTCGGGAAGACCGACACGCGCGCGGACACGTTTCAAAGCGGCTTGTGCATCAGTGATTTTGTCAAGGCGATAAGCGGCCTCGGCAAAGTTAAGGAGAACTTCAGCAAAACGGATTTCAACCCAAGGTTGAGCCGATTTTACCGATACTACATCAGTCATGCTTTCGTCAAGAAGCTTACGAAGGAAGTAACCTGAACATGTGTTGCCGAGCGATGAGGCTTGGTCTCCGTAATTGAAGAAGTAGCCGTTAGGACCTTGGACGGAGTTGTCCATGACCTTGCCTTTCCAGGTAGATCCGGGATAGATTACGGTGGCGGCAAAACGCGGTTCAAGCTGGTCATATGGCGGCGGTGTGGTTGTTGTGCCATGCCAGGGAGTCCAATTCATCTTTGTGCCGTCTTTCTTTTCATACGATTCGACAAGTTCCTGAGTGGGAGCCGGTCCGCAAGATGCGGTCGATCCATCGGTGCTTGGGGTGTAGTTGGCGTCAAACTGTGTGTTCGGGCCTAAGGTGCGGTTGTAGGAGAATTGAAGGATAGATTCCTTGTTATCTCCTTTCCAAGCCTGTGCATAATCGTCGACAAGGTCATATTTGTTTGAAGTTATGACTTCATTGGCGGCATCATAAGCCGACTGCCAGCGTTTGGCGTAAAGCATTGCGCGAGATTTGAATGCAAGTGCGGCGTATTTTGTGATTCGTCCTTTGTTTGCGGCATTCCACTGCTCAGGCAGATTTGCTGCGGCAAAGTCGAGGTCGGCTTCGATATGATCCCAAACGTCTTCAGCGGGAGAAAGAGCCTTGTTCTTGGTTTCAGGAAGACCATCAAAGAGGATGATGCTGCCGCCATGGCGTTTGGCCAGCTGGAAGTTAATGAACGCACGCATGAAACGGGCCTGAGCCTGCCACTGCAATCTGAGTTCTTCACGGTAACCTGTCGCATATTTCTGTTCGAGGACGAGGAACTGATTGATGCGGCGTATGCAAGAGTATGCGTTATCCCAGCAGCTCAGAAGATTGCCGTCGGGCGACATCGGAACTGCAAGTTCGGCATATTGGTTAGGTTGTCCGGCACGGGCCGTGAGGTTAGAACCCGAGTATTTGAAAATATCAGTCATTGCTTCTGTCCATGAGCCGTTGAACTGACGATTGCCAAACTGACCGTATGAGTTCAGCCATGTATAGAAGCCGTTGACGAAGAGGGTTACTGTCTCTTCTGACGCGAAAACAGCGTTTTCACCAACCTGAGATTTGCTCTGCACGTCGTCGAGCCAGTCATTGCATGATGACAGCGACAACGCTACTAAGGCTACTGAAATATATTTAGTTATTTTTTTCATGTCCGTAATGGTTTAGAAGGAGATGTTAAGACCGAACGATATCTTCCGTTGCTGTGGGTAATAACCGTTGTTTACAGCCGGAGCTTCGGGATCGATGTTGTATTTCTTAAGACCGCTCCAAGTAAAGAGGTTGAATCCTTCGACGAAGACGCGGAGGTTGTTGATGCCGGCCTTTTTGATAAGGTCATGGGGTATGGTGTAACCAATTTGAGCTGATTTAAGACGCAGATAATTTCCGTTCTTATACCAGAATGTCGAAGCGTAGGCATCATTGTTGTTTTGCGGTACAGCGCAAAGACGGGGGAATTCAGCGTTGGTGTTTTCCGGTGTCCATGAATTTTCAACGAGGTATGTCGGCGAGTTGCCATACCATTTGAATGGAAGTGTATATGAGGTGTGGTCCATTATACCGACAGAACCTGTAGCGGTGTATTCGCCGGTAAGAGCCACTTCATGACCGAGGCCCCATGCAAACAATACATCGAAGTCAAAACCGCGCCATGAACCGTTAAGGTTCAAAGAACCGGTGTGAGTCGGCATATATGATTTGCCAACGTAACCCATGTCGCCTTCGTAAGAAATTTTTCCGTCACCGTTGCGGTCGACGTAGCGGATATTGCCCGGAAGCAGACCTTTGGGAGAGTTTTCAGGAACAGGTCCTACTAAGATTTCGTCTTCGTTCTGGTACAGACCATTGGCAATGAAACCGTATTTTGCTCCATACTGTTTGCCTGTGCGACGCTGATAATCCGGTGCGTTTTCCGAGTCGCCTGCATAGAATAGCCAACGTGAATATGCATATGACCAGAGGAGTTTGACGCCATAAATGAAGTCTCCGACTTTATTGTTGTGAGAGATAGTCACGTCGAAACCTTTTATGTCTATCTTGTTTACATTGGCAGTGCTATAGAAGAAACCGCCCATTGACGGAGGCCATGCACCTGTTACGGTTGACAGCATGTCATATTTATATTTATAGAATGTGTCGAATTCTACGTTCAGAAGGCCATTCCATAAGAAGCCGTCTACACCGAAGTTATATGTATTCTGTTTTGACCAACAAAGGTTTGGATTGCCCAATGTTGAGGCAGAAACATAAGATGAGCTTTGATTGCCAAAAACAACACCATTTCTGTTGAGTCCGTAGGTGTTAAACCATTGGAACGGGCTTAATTCGGATGTCGCTGTCTGTCCGAAACCGAGTCTGAATTTAAGGTTTTGAACCCAATCTGCGTTGAAGAAACTTTCGCGGTCGAGACGCCAACCGACAGAAACGCCCGGGAGGGTAATCCAACGTTTGTTCATGCCGCCGAAGAGGTAGCTGCCGTCGTGGCGCACAGATGTTTCGAAGAAGTAGCGGTCGTCGTAGTTATAATTTGCGCGGGCAGCGAAACCGGCATACCTTTGTTTTGAACTTGAGCCGGAAATGCCGGGCGGGAATTCAGAACCGTCGAAACGTTGATTGGTAATTTTGTCAAGTTCATCGAGATTGACAAAATCAAGACCACGGCCATAAGCGCCTATGTTGTTGCTCTTTGTTTCACGAGTCTCAGCCAAAGCGATGGCATTGACGCTGTGCAATCCGAATTTATTGTTATAAGAGATCGAGGTAATCGTTGTAAAGCGGCTGCTTTTTGACGAACCTTCGGTAAGAGCGATGTAGTTGTTGTTGAAGTTACGGTAATAGTTGTAAGTCAGTACATCGGGCGCTTGGAATTCAGAAGCGCCATATCTGTACAACATGATTTCAGCAGGGTTGTTGAGCTGCTTTGAGAAGTTGAAGTTGGCGTCGTATGAAGTAGTGAATTTGACAGAAAGACCTTCGAGGAACGGGGTGTCCCATTGAAGTGTCATGTTAGTGCCGACGGTGTTATAGTCGTAGCGTGTATAACCGTTGTTGTAGATTGACGCGAGGGTCGACATGTTCATGCCGTTTGAGATGTTGCCGACATAGAGTTCTTTGCCGTTATACATCTGAGTTTTGGGCAAATAGGGTAACTGGCGAACCATTTGAGACCCGATGTTGCCGTAAGCGTCAGGATCAGCGGAGAAATAAGGGTTGTCGTGGTGCTGCATGCGGGCGGATACTCCCATGCTGAATTTAAGTCCGTTTGCGATTTTAGCGTCGATATTGGAGCGGATGTTCCAACGGTCAAACCCGAAATTGTCGACGTTGCCGTCTTCTTTCAGGTAACCGAGTGATGCGAAGAATTGTACTCGTTCGCCGCCACCGGTAACAGAAATATTGTGGTCAGTTCTGAAGCCTGTGCCGAACACTTCTTTATACCAGTTGGTATTTCCCCAGCCATCAATGCCTAGACGCATCTTTTCAACATGTTCGGGTGTGAAAATGGGCGATAGGCCATCCATTACGAGACCCTTGTTGAACCAGTAAGCATAGCCAGGACCGTCGAGCCACTGTTGGTTTTCAGCATTCTGAGAGATACCGACAGTGCCTGTATAAGTGATTTTTGTTTTTTCGTTCTGACCGCGTTTTGTAGAAACGATGATGACACCGTCAGCATCAAGACCATAAATTGCAACTGATGCAGCGTCTTTCAAGACGGAGACAGATTCAATTTCGTGAGGGTCGAGTTGGTTGAAGTCTGCATCGCTTCTTCTGATACCGTCAATTACAAATACTATTTGACCTTGGCCACGAACGTTAAGTTTTGCGCTATCGGCACCGGGCTGTCCCGAAGACTGGAATGAAGATATACCGGCAACACGAGATCCGATGATTGATGATATCGGCATTGTCGGAGTCTTGATTAATTCTGAGCCGTTTACAGTCGAAACTGCACCTGTGATAGTACCACGTTTCTGTACACCGTAACCTACAGCCACAAATTCATCAAGGCTGTTGGCGTCGGGAATCATTGTCAGATTGATTGTAGTCCTGTTATTGACTTTGACGAATTCAGGTTTCATGCCGACATACGAGAAAGACAGCACGTCGTCAGGATTGACTTTGATGGTGTAAACACCGTCAATATCGGTTATTACACCTGTTTTATGGCCTTTTATAGTGACTGAAACGCCGGGCAACGGTTCGTCTGTATCGTCGTTGACTACGCCTGTGACTGTGATTTGCTGGGCCAAAGCTGAGGCGAATGCCGTCAGCAGGACGAGCAAGAACACAGAGAGACGCTTGGTCAGCGCACAGGCTGTAGATAATGATTGCGTTCTCATTGATAATGTTTTTATGTAATTATGGATAAATTAAGGTACAAAAAGGAGACACGATGAGCCATCGCGCCTCCTTTTTGAGTTTTTTATTTCTGCTCGGCTGCGAGTTCTTCGAGAACTTGCCATACCTGATAAAGACCGCGCGGAACATGGAAACAACCTTTCCACTTGCCGCCCTTGAGCGTAAGAAGTACTTCGCCCTGACGGTTGAGATAACCGAACCATTCGGGATATTCGGTGTCAGCGAAGTGTGCCCAAACGTAGTCGTGTACGCGGTTGAACCATTCGAGGCAGCGTTTGTCGCCGGTAAGACGGTAACCCTTAATCATGGTAATAAGTGTCTCGATGTGTACCCACCAGAGTTTCTGATCCCATTCGAGTTCCTGAGTGGGATGACCTTTGAGGTCCATGAAGTAGAATATGCCGTCATATTTTTTATCCCAGCCATATTCGACCATCTTGAGGGCTGTTTCTTTGGCCTTTTCGATGAGTTCGGGACGGTTGAGGCGTTTGCCGAGGTCCATGAGGAACCACATTGATTCGATAGAGTGGCCGGGGTTCATGTGGCGGCCGTCCATTGAGTCGACGAGATTGCCGTCGAGGCCGATGTTTTCGACAACGAGACCGCCGAGTTCGGGACGGATGAATTCGAGGGTGCAGTTGATTGAATCTTCGATTGCTTTGCTGAGGAAAGCGGGGTCGATGAGCGGCTCGATTTCAAGGGCGAGGTTACAGAGAATCATCGGCAGGGCGAAGTTCTTCATCGGACGTGTGCCGGGATGGAGTTTGTTCCATTTGGCTTTGGGGTTGTCGGCGCGCTGGAGAACCTTTTCGAAGGTTTTCTTGGCGATTTCCTCATATTCTTTGTTGCCGGTGGCAATTGCGAGCTGACCGAATGCCATGGTTGCAAAGGTGTAGCTGAAGATGTTGTAAGGCTCGACGATGGGCTGGCCGTCGCGCGTAACCGAGAAGTACCAGTCGAGGTTGCCGTCGTGGCCGTATTTCTTCATGAATTCTGCGCCGAGGATAGCTGCGTCGAGCCATTCCTGACGTTTTTCTACTTTGTTATAGAGCATGGAGAACATCCACACTTCGCGACCCTGAAGCCACATGAATTTGTCGGTGTCGAACACACTGCCGTCGCGTTCGAGGCATGTGAAGTAACCGCCATACTCTTTGTCTAACGAGTTATTGAGCCAGAAGGGGAGAACGTTGTTAAACAGTTCGTCTTTGTACTGTCTTGCGAGTTGTTTGAAATCTGTCATAATGAGATAATGGTTTTATGTAGGGATTATTTATTATTATGTTCTTTGAGTTCGGCAATATCTTCCTTGAGCCAGTAGGCTTCGATTTCCTCGAGGGTCTTGCCTGTGGTTTCGGGAACGAGTTTCCACATTATCAGGATGTAGGGAACGCAGCATGCGGCGAAGAGCAGGAATGTGCCTTCGAGAGTAAGAGCCTCGAGCAAGTTGGGGAATATCTGTGATACTACCCAGTTGGCAATCCAAAGCGACATAGAGGCAATCGACATTGCCAGCCCGCGGACCTTGTTGGGATACATTTCCGAAAGAATTACGAAGATGATGGCGCTGATTGAGATGGCCTGGCAGAACATGTATGCGCCGAGGAAGACTATCATCAGCACGTCGTTGAGCTGCCACTGTTCTTTGAAGTGCAGGAAGCCTGCTGCCAGGATAAGGCTTATGATCATGCCTGTAACACCGAAGTAGACCAGACCTTTGCGGCCGACTTTGTCGATGACGAAGATGGCGATAATGGTTGTGACGCAGTTGACAACGCCAATCCAGACCTGACCCAGCAACGGGTCTTCAAGACCGACATTCTTGAAAATCGTCGGACCGTAGTAGATGACAGCGTTGACGCCCATAAACTGGCCGAGAATAGCGATAGCCATACCGATGACAATGGCTTTGACGATGCCTTTGTGGCGACGGATGTAGTCCCACTGGCCCGATGCCGGTTCGGCTGCAGAGATGCTCTGTGTGGCCTGAACTTCTTTTTTGATGGCTTCTTTGGTGTTGTAAATATGTGCAAGAACCGATTCTGCTGCGTTGACACGGTTGCGGACGATGAGCCAACGCGGGCTTTCGGGCACTAACATCAGAATAAAGAGGAAAATAATGGCCGGAACTGCGCACATGCCCAACATGCCGCGCCATACTTCGGTTGTCCAGATGCGATCCCAAAGTGTGAGTGTGGCGGGGTCGGCAATTTCTATCGCATTTGCATGGAGGTCAAGCAGGTAGTTGACGCCGTAGGCGACGAGGATGCCGAATGTGATGGCAAACTGATAAGTTGCGACAAGCGTTCCGCGATATTTTGCAACCGACATTTCCGAGATGTAGCAAGGGCAGACAACTGATGCCAGACCGATGCCGAAGCCTCCGAAGATACGGGCTACGAGCAGCTCGGGGAAGGTAACGCAAATGGCGCACCACACTGATGAGGCGAGGAAGAGCACTGCGGCGAAAATCATTGATTTGCGACGGCCGATGCGTTCGCTTACTGTGCCTCCGCACAAAGCTCCGAGTATAGAGCCTATGATGGCGGCCGATACGAAAAATCCTGCGAAGAACGAGCCTTTTTGAATGTTGAAAAATTGCCAGACATCTTCGTTAGTACCTGACACCACTGCGGTGTCATAGCCGAAGAGGAAGCCTCCGATGGCTGCGGCAATTGTGATAAAAATAATGTAGTTTAAGTTAAATTCACGTTTTACCATGGTTTGTGATATATGTGGTTTATTGTTTATTCGCTATGAAAGTATATTAATATATGTACTCGCAAAAATAATAAGTTTTTGGATATGTGGCAATATATT
>JAGAOW010000014.1 GCA_017889945.1 Muribaculaceae bacterium | reverse complement strand
TATTTGTGGTCGACAAATCCGCCGGGACCCATTGTGAAGCCGAACAGGCGGCTGTCGCGGTGGATTTTCTTGATTCCGTCGAAAAGACCGCAGATGACATTGTGTCCTCCGGGAGCCTGTCCGCCTGAAAGGATTACGCCGACGTTGAGGGGTTTGCCTGGAACGGGATTGCTGTTCTTTTCAAATTTGAGTTCGGGTAGGCCGTAGGTGTTGGGGAAAAGTTTCTGAATTTCTTCCTGGTCGGCCACAGAGGTGGTCGGTTTGCCTTCAACAACTTTCACTGCTCCTGTCAGAACGATGGGAAGCTTGGGCTGATAAGCCGCACGGGCCTTTTGCAAAGCGCTCTTTTTCATTAATGTATCTGTGTTTTTATATGTTTTTTAATTTAGATGCGGTATTACACTGCAAAGTAACAAATTATTTTCCGTTCGGTCAAATTTTTTTAGTCGCGTTAAAATGAACTCTGTCTGATTAAAATTCGCTCGTAAAATGGAATCTGATTTTCGGAAAATCGTTCTGCGCCATCTGGAGAACATAGTTCGAGTCGGCGAGGAAGACATCGCGGCCTTCACGGTCTACGGCCATAAACTGATGTTTGCGTTTCTTGAACGCTTCGAGCGCATCGGCGTCATCGCTTTCAATCCAGCATGCCTTGTAGAGCGAAATCGGCTCCCAGCGGCATTGCGCGCCATATTCGTGAAGCAGGCGGTACTGGATGACTTCAAACTGCAGCTGACCGACAGTTCCGATGATTTTGCGACCGTTAAACTGATTGACAAAGAGCTGGGCGACACCTTCGTCCATGAGTTGCTGTATGCCTTTTTCGAGCTGTTTCGATTTCATCGGGTCGGTGTTCTCGATATATTTGAACATCTCCGGCGAGAAGCTCGGCAGCCCTTTGAAATGGATGTTTTCGCCTTCGGTCAGTGTATCGCCGATTTTGAAATTGCCGGTGTCGGGTATGCCGACGATGTCGCCCGGAAATGCTTCGTCGACTATGTTTTTCTTTTGGGCCATAAAGGCTGTCGCAGACGAAAATTTCATCAATTTTCCCGAGCGTATGTGCTTATATGCCGCATTGCGTTCGAAGCGTCCCGAACATATTTTGACAAAAGCTATACAGCTGCGGTGGTTGGGGTCCATATTGGCATGGATTTTGAATACAATACCCGAAAACGCCTCTTCTTCTGGCCTTACCTCGCGTTCGACCGTCATTACCGGCCGTGGCGACGGAGCGATTTTCACGAAGCAGTCAAGCAACTCTTTCACGCCGAATGTGTTGAGCGCAGAACCGAAGAAGACGGGTGCGGTCTTGGCGGCTAAGTAGTCGTTGACGTCAAAATCGGGATACACGCCCTCAATCAGTTCGAGGTCTTCGCGCAGCTTGGCCGCATCGCTTTCTCCGACGGCTTGGTCGATACGGCTGTCGTTGATGTCGTCTATCTCTACACGTTCCGACACCTTCTGTTTGTCGGGCGTAAACAGGTCGAGCGAATGCTCATATATATTATATACGCCCTTGAATTTTGCACCGATGTTTATTGGCCATGACAGCGGGCGCACTTTTATCTTCAGTTCCGACTCAAGTTCGTCGAGAATTTCAAAGGGGTCACGACCTTCGCGGTCGAGTTTGTTGACGAATATGATGACCGGAGTGTTGCGCATTCGGCAGACTTCCATAAGCTTGCGGGTCTGCTGCTCGACGCCCTTGGCAACGTCGACGACTATGATTACACTGTCGACGGCGGTCAGAGTGCGATAGGTGTCCTCGGCGAAATCCTGGTGTCCCGGCGTGTCGAGAATATTGATTTTATAGTCGCCGTAGTTGAAGCCCATCACGGATGTTGCCACAGAGATACCGCGCTGCTTCTCGATTTCCATCCAGTCGCTCGTGGCGGTTTTTTTGATTTTGTTCGATTTTACCGCGCCTGCGATATGAATAGCTCCGCCGAAAAGCAGTAGCTTTTCGGTCAATGTCGTTTTGCCGGCGTCAGGGTGTGAGATGATTGCAAAGGTGCGCCGGCGTTCGATTTCTTCGTTAAGAGTAGCCACTTATGGTCAGTTAATGTATATTTAGCTTTTTCGTCTGCAAAATTACTCAAAAAAAATGAGCTGAGCAATGTTCACTTCCGTTCGAACGAATCTCTGACTTATGTGTTTTCTATGTAGAAACTCTTACCTAAATATATTGCATTATGAAAGAAATAGCTCTTGTCGGTACGAATAATAAGGTCTTTGCCGATGTTTTGTCAGTCCTTCTGGCGCGTGATGTCGCAGTCAATGCCATGGTCGATTATCCCGAACATGTCATGGTCGAAGATGAAAATCTGACCGTTAGCCGTATGAATTTTTATGAACCCGAAGCCATGCGCGAAGCCTTCGAAGGCTATCACGATGTCGTGCTGACCTACGACGACAATTTGCTCGACGCCGCTCACAACGAACTCGCTCTCAAAACTTTTGCTGACACTCTCAACGCTGCCCGCAAAGCAGGCGTAGCGCGTGCCATTGTCGTGGCCGGACGCGATTCTGAGGCCTTCTATGTGACCCTGATGAACCGCATCGACGACATCGATTGGGTGTTCATCTCAACCGAAGGCGATTTCCCCGACCGCGCTGCCGACGAGCTGATTGAGCCCTCATATCATCGCGAAATCTATCAGGATTAATTGCACGGATAGCCCCAAAATGCTATCTTTGCGCCATGATTAATTCATTGCAGTCGCTTAGAGGCATTTTTGCTATCCTCATATTTTTAAGCCATTACGCGATTGGCCCTGACGGCCATCGCGTCTTCTATGCCGGGGGTACGATGGGAGTCGAATTTTTCATCGTACTCAGCGGCTTTGTTATGTGTGCCGGTTATGAAAAGAAAGTCGACTCGCATTCCATCTCTTACCGCGATTTCATGACGCGGCGACTCATCCGCATCTATCCCCTCCATTTGTTTTGCCTTGCGACGTGGATGCTGTGCACGAGCACATTCAAACCCTTACATGCCGATATTGTCGTGCCCAACCTTCTGCTCCTGCAGTCGTGGTTTCCCGACCATAAGGTGTTCTATGGTTGCAACACTCCCTCGTGGTGTCTATCGGTCTTCCTCTTCCTCTACGCCGTCTTCCCCTTGCTGTCGCGCTTCTATGCGAGCAGCAAAAGCCTGTTCACGAGGATATTTACTCTTTGGTGGATAGCCTTCTTTATCTTCATCATCGTCCTCCCCGACGATTTGGAAGGAGACTACACGTTGTGGCTCACGCGCATTGCGCCCCCGGTGCGTTTGCTCGACTTTGTCATCGGCATCATGCTGTGGCATCTCTATGTGCGTCTGCGCGACGCTTCGTTTGCCCACAGGCTGCAGTCTATGTCGCCTCTCGCCAAAACTTTGCTCGAAATCTTGCCCCTCGTGCTCTATGTCGTTGCCTCCTTCGCCTTCGAAGAGCTTACCAACAAATGGCGCAGCGCCGCGCTCTGGTGGCTGCCCACTATTTCCTGCGTCATGGTCTACGCGTTGATGGACCGCAAGGGTGGGGCGCTCTCATGGCTCTTCGGCCGCCGTTGGCTCGTAGCTTTCGGCAACGCAAGTTTCTGCTTCTACCTGATGCATGTGCCCGTCATTTCGGTTGTCGCCCGAGGCATACGCCATTTCGGCTACGACCCCGACGCATGGACACTTTTCTGGATATCTCTCGTCGTCGCCATAGTTGCCTCAATGGTCGTCAGCCGTTGGATCGACGACCCCGTCGGACGCTGGCTGCGCCGTCGACTCCTGAGACATTAACTCATTTGAGACATTGATTCATTTCTTCTCGTCCGCGAAACGGTTCGGGAATTTCAGCGCCACTTTAGGCCGCGACATCGCGTATATTATCAGACCGATGCCGAGCAACACAAAGGGGATGCTGAGCAACTGACCCATGTTGAGCGTCATTGTCTCCTCAAACGCCTCCTGATTGTTCTTGATAAACTCGATGAAGAAGCGGGGCGTGAAAATTCCCACAAGAAATGTGCCGAAAATCAGACCCGGGCGCTGCTCGGCGTTTTTCTTCCAGTACATCCACATCAGCAGGCCGAACAAAGCCAGATAGCACAGCGATTCATATATCTGTGTGGGGTGGCACGCAACGCCTTCATACATCTGATGCCATTCAGCCGACCGCACGAACATAAAGCCCCAGGGCAGCGTAGTGGCGTGGCCGTATATCTCCGAGTTCATCAGATTGCCGAATCTTATCATCGCGCCCACAAGCGCTATCGCCGGCACAAGGCGGTCGAAAGTCCAGAGCGGACTGCGTTTGGTCGTGAATATCGAGAACATTATCACGGCGATAATCACGCCGATTGCACCGCCGTGGCTCGCGAGTCCGCCTTCCCATGTGGCTAAAATTTTCCACGGATGTTCCGAATAATAATCCCATGCATAGAAAAACACATGTCCCAATCGTGCGCCGACCACTGTGCCTACGCCCACCCATATCAGCAGCAGACCCATCCACCGCTCGGGTGCGCCTTCATGTTTAAACATTTTTGCAACGATGTTGAAGCCTATCCAAAAACCGATGGCAAACATCAGCCCATACCAGCGTATGGTAACAAATGAGTCGATTAGCACGGGATTAGCATCCCAGACGATATAGTTTAACATGATTCAATCTATATGTTTTTTATCTGTTTGTTCTCTTTGAAATATTCTTTTGCCGCCTTGCGGACTCGCCCGCTCAGGCTCAGCACCGCTATCATCGTCGGTATCGCCATCAGCGCGTAGAACGAGTCACACAGCCCCACGGCCGCCTCAAGCGGAACTACTGCGAAAACTATCAGCGAAAGCACAAACGCCCACCTGTAGTAGTTGCCCGCGCGCGACCCGAATAGATACGACGCACAAGTCGTTCCGTAATATGAATAGCTGAACATCGACGACAGTCCGAAGCACAGCACTATAAACATCAGCATATATTCGCCGTAGGGTATCCCCGTGCGGAATGCGTCCATCGCCACCTCAAGCCCCTTGAGCCCTTCGGCGTTAATGTCGCCGCACAGAAGTATCGCCATCGCCGTGAGCGTGCACACCAGGCCCGAGTCTATACTTGGCCCTAACATCGCAAACAGCCCTTCGCGCACAGGCTGGTTGTTGGCCGATGCCCCGTGCATTATCGTGGCCGTTCCTATGCCGGCGTCGTTGACCAATGCCGCGCGTCGTGCGCCGATTATGGCTATGCCCGCAAAAGCTCCGAACCCGGCCCTCAGATTGAACGCCTCCGAAAATATGGAGCTGATTACTGTCGGCACTTCCGTGATGTGCGACACTATGATATACATTACCAATACAAAGTAGACAGCAACCATAAACGGCACCATCACTGTCGCCACATTGGCTATCCTTTTGATGCCGCCTATCACTACCACAGCGACCACCGTCGCCACCGCGCAGCCGAAAAGAAGCTTGAACACCGATGCGTTCTCCATCCCTAATATCGAACCGGCCGAGCTGAGAAACTGACTCGAAGCTATGCCTTCAGGCGTCGTGAATGTCGCCATCGTCGCCTCCGTCAGCTGATTGGAGTTCATGATGCAAAGCGTGCCAAACATGCCCGCGATTGCAAAAAAACGCGCCAGCGGTTTCCATTTCATCCCGAACCCGCGCTCGATTATGTGCATAGTTCCGCCTTGCGGCCTTCCCTTGTCGTCGTGGCCCTTATACATTGTCGTCAGTGTGCCCTCGTGAAATTTCGTCGCCATTCCGACTATCGCGCTGACCCACATCCAGAAGATTGCGCCCGGACCTCCCATGACCAACGCTATCGCCACTCCGGCTATGTTGCCTAAGCCTATTGTCGCAGCCACAACCGATGCCAATGCCTGCGCCGACGATATTTCGCCTGCGCCTTGCTTGCCCTTCTTGCGCAATTCTCTGACCGCGTCAGGCAGATGCCTGAGCGAGACCATCCCCGACGAGACAAAGAGATATAGCCCGCCGCCTATGAGCAGGAAAAAGAGCGGATAGCCGCAGATGACCTCTGCAAACGACGTTATGGCTGAACTTATGTCGGCCGTTATCGGCATTGTTTATCGTGTGAGTACGATTGCATTTTCGTTGGCTATCCGGCGCATGTTCAGTATTGCATACCTCATGCGGCCCAAAGCCGTGTTTATACTTACACCCGTAGCCTCGGCGATTTCTTTGAAGCTCAGGTTTTTGTAGTAGCGCATTACAAGCACCTGCCGCTGCGATTTGGGCAGATGCCTTATCAGCCGGCGTATGTCGGCCTTGATCTGTAGGTCTATCATCATGTCTTCGACCGTCTGTTCGCTAAGCTCTTTGCGGTTGAGCACGTCAAAGGCCTCGTCGTCCGACGATACGGCGGCTTCCGACTTCTCCTGACGGAAGTAGTCGATCACAAGATTACGGGCGATGCGGTTGATCCATGCCGAAAACTTGCCGGTTTCCGTATATCGGCCCTGACGTATCGTCATGATAGCTTTCACAAATGTATCCTGAAATATGTCGTCAGCCAGATTGCGGTCTTTGACCATTTGGTTTATATAATTGAACACCCGCGACTGATGACGCTGTAGTAAAGTGTCGAAAGCCTCATTGTTGCCTTTGGCATACGCAGCGACCAACTGGTCGTCGGTCTGCTTGTCAAATATTTGCATTACTCTGTTATTTAATTGTTTAGAGTAGAAATTTTGCTATAGGCAGGTAAGGTTTTAGTTGATAATGATTATTAAAACGATTAGGTTTTCGATTTGTCTCTTTGTCGTTGAGGATACTCGTTTTCACGAGCTTCCTTATGCAAATTTAGCGAAAAGCTCCATACCCTACAAATTATTAACCTCTGCTTTTATATTTTTTAACATTATCGATACAATATTTTTATATCATCCCCTGTGCAATATTCATTCTTTCTGTGCGTTACTCTGATAAACAATTCATTTATTATGTGCCATTTTAAACATAGCTCCTGCCTATGAAGAAAATCTCTACCCCGTCTATTTCTCAAGTCTCTTGCGAAACTTGGCGTGAGGATGTCGCTCCCCGCCGTAAAACTTTGGATTTTATCCGTAATTTTGCTCGTTCGTGTCGCTCGGTTAATCTTTCTGACCCACGCTCCGAACTCTCTGTTATCGTTTTAAACTAATCCCCCAACACCACATTTTTTGCCGATGAAAAACAATCGACGTAGTTTCCTCAACCAAGTGACCGCGGCTCTTGGCGTTGCCGCTGCGGGCAAATATTTGACCTCCTGCACCAAAGCCGAGGCATCCAATGTTTATGAACCTGACATGAGCCTTGCCGGCAAGTTCGTCACTCCCGAATGCTTGCAGGGCATGCCTATTCATGCCACCTTCCTCGACGAAGTCAGCTGGGACATCCCCCACCACAATTGGGCCCCCGTCGAATTGGATCGCGACTTCGCAAGCATGAAGCGCATGGGCATCAACACCGTTGTCCTCATCCGTGCCGGTCTCGGCAGCTGGATTTCCGCTCCCTTCAAATCTGTCATCTCCGCTCGCGAAGACATCATGTATCCGCCCCTCGATTTGGTCGAGATGTTCCTTACCCTTGCCGACAAACATGGCCTCAAATTCTATTTTGGCATGTACGATTCGGGCCTCTACTGGCACATCGGCGAATATCAGAAGGAAATCGACATCAATCTCGCGCTCATCGACGAGGTTTGGGAGAAATACGGCAGCCATCCTTCTTTTGCCGGCTGGTATCTCTCGCAGGAAGTGAGCCGTCGCACCCGCAACATCTCTCAGATTTTTGCCGAGATGGGACGCCACGCCAAAGAAGTTTCAGGCAATCTCCCCACCATGATTTCTCCCTATATCCACGGCGTCAAGACCGACCAGGTCATGGCCGGCGACAAAGCGACGACCGTCGAGGAACACGAACGCGAATGGAACGAAATTCTCGGCAACATTCAGGGTGCTGTCGATATCCTCGCCTTTCAGGACGGACAGGTCAACTACGGCGAGCTCTACGACTACCTCTGCATCAACAAGGCTCTCGCCGACAAATACGGCATTCACTGTTGGTCCAACGTCGAGTCTTTCGACCGCGACATGCCCATCCGCTTCCTCCCGATCAAATGGGAAAAACTGCTCTATAAACTCGATGCGGCCCGCCGCGCAGGCATGGAGGACATCATTACCTTTGAGTACTCTCACTTCATGAGTCCCAACTCCTCATACTCTCAGGCAGGTCATCTCTACAACCGCTATCTCGAGCATTTCAATCTCAACTCATAACGCTTTTTTACCGTCGACGGCGAATCTTGTCATTCCGATGCGACGTCGCTCTTTTAATTCTATTTTAAAAATATTGTAGGGTAGTATGAACGAAATCGAAACCACTCCGATGGTCAGCGTCGTCATGATTGCTTACAACAGTGCGGCCTATATCGACCGGGCTATTGCCGGCGTCGTGCGCCAGAAAGTTGATTTTCCCGTCGAGCTACTCGTCATGGACGATTGCTCGACCGACTCTACCACCGACATCGTCGCCCGTTGGCAGCAGCGCTATCCCGACATAGTCCGCCTCGTCCGCAATCCCGCCAATCTCGGCCTGCAGCGCAACTATCGCGAAGGCTTCGTGCGCTGTCGCGGTCGCTACGTCGCCATGTGCGACGCCGACGACTACTGGTGCTGCCGAACCAAACTCCGCCGTCAGGTCGCCTATATGGAGTCGCATCCCGATTGCGCCATTACCTTCCATCGCGTCATCAACTACTATGAAGCCACGGGCGAAAAAACACTCAGCAACGGTGGCACACCCTCCGAAATTTCACTCAGTCAGATCAGCCGGCAGAACTATATCACAAACCTCTCCGTTATGTATCGCCGTGAGCTTGTCGACCTCAAATCGCTTCCCGACTGGATATTGCTCGACCGCACACCCGACTATGCCATCCACATGCTCTACGCCGTCCATGGCAAAATCCACTATTTCTCCCGGCCTATGGGAGTCTACCGCAAAGTGACAGGCAGCATTTGGAGCACTGCCGACCGCTACCGTCAGCTCAAGATGTCACTTAGCTGTCGCAAACACATCATCGACGGACTTGCCGGCAATCAGGTCGCCGTCGACGGACTCCGCGCAGCCTCCGCCGACATTGTCCGCGCCATGATGAAATGCGCCTCCACCGATGCCGAACGCCAAGAGACCGTCGCCGAAGCCCTCCGCTTCGGCGTAGACCCCGACTTTACCCCTGACACTCCCCACACCCCCGCCGCCACCGATACCCCATCCAACCCTCCAACCCGCTTGCGCACTTCTTCCTCTGCCCCTTCAACCCGCTTGCGCACTTCTCCTTCCGCCCCTGCACCCCAATCCTTGAAAACACGCATCATCAACACTATCCTCCGCCCCGCCGCCCGCCGCCTCTCCCGCCTCATCCCCCTCCCACGCCCCTGATTCCGCTCCAACCCCCGTCCTTTCTCCTATTAAATAGCATCCCCTCAGCCGTCCGCCCCGTCCGCCCAGCGGTCTGACCCGTCAGACTTGTCCTCCTCGTCTGACTCGTCCTCCAATTCAATCAAGATTAATCAAGCTTAATCTCGATTAATCCTGTTTAATCCCGCTCAACCATCGCCTCTCCCCTCAGCCGTCCGACCCCCCTGTCTCCCGGCCCTCCCGCCCAATTCAATCAAGATTAATCAAGCTTAATCCCGTTTAATCCTGATTAATCCTCCTCCTTTCTGCTTTTCTGTCTTTCTGTCTAAAAATCCGTCCGATCCGTCCGACTCGTCTGATTTCCACCTCATTTGTCTTTCTACCGAAAATAATTGCATAAACATTCCCGAAATTATTTGCATATATTCAAAACTCATCCTATCTTTGCACCATCAAATATTTTAATGCTATTCACTATGAAACCAACACAACAACTCGAAGACTGGCTTGGCCGTCCCCTCAACAAACGTGAACGACTCATCTTTACCCCGCTCGAACGACTGCGACTCGCAGGCCGTCCGCTGCGCGTCATCATCGCCGACGGCGGACAGGACTCCGAAGCCGTCGCCGCATCCATCGTTACCTACGTCGCCTGGT
Source organism: Muribaculaceae bacterium (assembly GCA_017889945.1). GTDB lineage: Bacteria > Bacteroidota > Bacteroidia > Bacteroidales > Muribaculaceae > CAG-873. Next base: position 9,554 of record JAGAOW010000014.1, on the reverse strand, counting down.
ACCGTCACTGCTCCGAAGGCGGCGACATCATGTTCTCCGCGCCCCAGAAGCGCATCGCCCGACGTTACATCGGCTACTGCCGCCATGTGACCGAAGTCCTCGACAAGCGCGAACCCTCCTGGCAGCACAGCCGTCTGCTCGCCCACTCGGGCCGCAAGCCCGGCGACCTCATCGGCCTCTCCTACCGTGCCCTCGTCATCTTCAACGGCGACCTCTACTCGCGTCGTCTCGACGCCTTCGACAGCACCTATGCCCACGGCATACCCGCCCTCTGCGACGACGACCCCGGCTCGATGCTCATCATCCACGGTACCTACTACCGCTCTCATCGCGCATGCTCCTTCTCACACTTCTTCCGCTTCGTCCTCGCAGGCTACACCGACCTTACGCCCGTGCTGACCTCCGACGCCAAGCCCATTCCGCGTCACGATCCCGAGCACAACGACCGCACAGGCCGCGACCCCAATTATAAGCCACAGCGCTACTACCTCCTGCGCCAGAGCCGCATACGCCGTCTCGCAGGCGAGATACTTCCCGGCTGCTGCATGTATCCGCCCGACGACGCCACCCTCGATGCCCTCGACGACATCGACATCCTCAACCGCTACGACATGTGGGGCGACATTCCGCCGCGTCCTGTCTACAGCTACCCCAAAATCAAAATCCGTCGCTACGCCGACCGCGCCGTTCTGCCCGAATCCCGCGCCAAAAACGAATCTTCATCATCAGATTCCGAATCCCCTCTCTCCACTTATTCTATGAAAAAGAAGCGTGACTGGACACTGACCCATAGCGACGAAGACATCAGGCGCTACCGCGAACTGTGCTCTCGCACCGTCAACCGCTGTCCTCTGCAGGAAATGCCCGCTTACCCGCCGACCTATCCCGCGGCCGACCCTCACATCTTCGCCCGTCGCCGCCGCGCCGGCCGCCACCCCCTCTCTGCACGCGACTTTCCCGCCCTCACTCATGCCGCTCATCCGGCCGGAAGTTCCAAGGATACTAATGTCGCCGCTCATCCGGCCGACCGCCGAGCAACTCGTCGCTCGTCCTACCTCCGCGGCATTCCCGCCGACTTTCCCGAAGCCGACGACTGCCTCTACCTCCCCGTCCGCGATGCCATGACCCACACCCTCCTCCCTCCATGGTCTGATTCTTCCCACATCATCTCTGATACTTTTGCCGCCGAACCTTCGGCCTTGTCCGATTTGTCCGACTCATCCGATCCCGACGAGCAGCTCCTCGAGCAGCAAACCTCTGCCTTACAAACCCTTGTTTCGCAAGTCTTTGCCTCCGCCCCGTCCGCCCCGCAAACCGCTGTTTCTCAGCCGTCCGACTCGTCCGACTTGTCCGACCCTCCCCCTCCGTAGACGCGACTTTCTGCTAAAAAATTTACTTAGCAGGATTTATTGCCGAACCGGCTCTTAATAGCTTATTGTAACGTTCGGTGTCGTTGATGAGCTCAAGGGCCTCCCGGTAGTCTGGGATAAGCGGATTGATTGCTCGCAGAGCCGAACCGTCCTCATATAGATCTCTCGACAGCAAACCTTTGATTACAGCAAGGACATAGTCGCGGCTTCTGAGCCATTGTTCCTCGTTGAATTCGACTTTCTCTTTTGTGCCTGCAGCGATAAGCTGCTGCTCAAGCTCTGGAGTGATTTCGAAGTGCTCGATAAATGTGTCCTCGGTGGGGTACTCTTTGATCAACTTCTCGCGATTGGCATCAACATAATTGAGGCAGAACTGATTGATTACGCCCTTGGCGTTGAGGTCGCGGTAATATGGCGAGAAGAACATTGTGTCGACCGGCACGAAAACATCAGGCATAATGCCGCCTCCGCCATAGACCGGGCGATGGTTGTGTAGAGTCTCGTAACGCAGTGAGTCCACTTGATGTATGCTGTTGGCGCTCCAGAGTTCGCCGCTTTTGTAGCGGTTGAGCATATCGAGCATATATTCTTCTCCCTGACCTTTCTCATAGTGCTTCTGTATCGAGCGGCCCGACGGAGTGTAGTAGCGAGCCGTCGTCAGACGTATCATCGAACCGTCGGGGAAGGGGAACGGACGCTGTACCAAGCCCTTGCCGAACGTGCGTCGTCCGACTATCAGACCGCGGTCATTGTCCTGAAGCGCGCCCGAAAGTATTTCGGAGGCCGAAGCCGAGTATTGGTTGACCATTACCACGACTCTCATGTCTCTGTATTTGCCGTCCTTCTCTAAGTTGAAGTAAGCCGGAGCGCTGTGCAGCCCCTTGGTGTAGACCACCGGGTCGCCTTTGGAGAGGAATTCCGAGGCAAGCTCGACTGCCGCGCCGAGATAGCCGCCGCCGTTGTCCTGAAGGTCGATGATCAGATTGCGCATACCGTTTTTGCGGAGCTTTTCGACCGCTTCGGCAACTTCGTTGGCGGTGTCTTCCGCAAAGCGGCTCACGCGGATGTAGCCGGTCGAATCATTGGCCATATAGGCTGCATCGACGCTGTGGATAGGGATATCGTCGCGCGTCACGACAAACTCAATCAGCTCGGGCACGCCCGCGCGTTTGACTTTCAGTCTGACTTTCGACCCTTTTTCGCCGCGCAGTATTTTGAGTATCGCCGAGTTGGGCAGCTTGCGGCCGGCGATGATGCTGTCATCGGCTGCGATGATGCGGTCGCCGGGACGTATGCCGACTTTCTCCGAAGGTCCGCCTGACACGGTCTGAATCACATATACCGTATCTGTCGCGGCGTTAAACTGGATTCCGATACCGCTGAATTTGCCCTCAAGCGGCTGTGTAAGCTCTTTGGTCTCGTCTGCGTCGGTGTAGGAAGAGTGGGGGTCGAGCGTCTTGAGCATGGCTTTGATCGCTTCGTCGGTCAGCTGTTGCCCGTCGACATCCTCGACATAGTAACTTTGGATGAGCGCCTGAGCCATGCGGAGTTTCTGATCGGGTGTCAGTTCGCGGCGCTGAGCGTATATGTCGGTGGCTGCTGCTATGCAGACGATTGCTAATGTGAGTGTATATAAAATCTTGCGTGTCATAAATAAATGTTTTACGTTAGTTGTGTTGCGCTCCGACGCTCAGGGCACGAAGTCGCTGATGTCTTTGCCGAAGGATGCAAGCTCGCGCACGACCGACGAGGATATCGCAGTGTGCTGCGGCAGGCTATATATTAAAACAGTCTCCAGCCCGGAAAGTTGACGGTTGACATCAGCCATATCGCGCTCATATTCGAAGTCTTTGACCGAGCGCACTCCCCGCAGCAGGCAGCTCGCTCCGGCCCGGCGTGCGGCGTCGACCGTCAGACCGTCATAGGTCATGACACTCACGCGCGCCTCGTCGGCATAGAGCGCGGCTATTTCTTTGGCTCTGCGTTCGGCCTCGACGGCTGTAGTCTTGACGGGATTGATGCCTATGGCTATCACTATGCGGTCAAACAACGGCAGCGAACGTTCGACCACTGATGCGTGGCCGACGGTAAAAGGGTCGAATGACCCGGCGAAAAAAGCAGTGCGTTCCATATCACTCGATTGTGATTTCACTGTCATCTTCAATCACAAGATTGTCGATGATGAAGTTCTGACGTTCCATTGTGTTCTTGCCCATGTAGAATTCAAGAAGAGCGTCGACGCCATCCTCCTTGCGGAGCGTCACTCGGTCGACACGCATGTCCTCTCCGATGAAGCCGCGGAACTCTTCGGGCGAAATCTCTCCGAGACCTTTGAATCGGGTTATCTCGGCATTGTCGCCCAGACGCTCTATCGCAGCCACGCGCTCATCGTCGTTGTAGCAATAGTAGGTCTCGGCATCGCCGGCTTTTTTAGACTCGCGTTTGGCTGTCTTTTTGTTGCGCACGCGGAACAGAGGCGTTTGCAGCACATAGACGTGGCCCTTCTTGATGAGGTCGGGGAAAAACTGCAGGAAGAATGTTATCATCAGCAGACGGATGTGCATGCCGTCGACATCGGCATCAGTCGCGATGATCACATTGTTGTAGCGCAAGCCGTCAATGCCGTCCTCGATGTTGAGAGCGGCTTGAAGCAGGTTGAATTCGTCGTTCTCGTAGAGCATCTTCTGTGTCGCTCCGTAGGAGTTGAGCGGCTTGCCGCGCAGCGAGAACACAGCCTGTGTCTCGACGTTGCGTATCTTGGTAATTGACCCGGCAGCCGAATCACCCTCCGTGATGAATATGCTCGAGGCGAGTTTCTTGTCCTCGTCGCCCTTGGCGTCGTTGAGGTGGATGCGGCAGTCGAGCAGCTTACGGTTGTGGAGGTTGACTTTCTTTGCCTTCTCTCTGGCGAGCTTGGCTACACCCGACATCGCCTTGCGGTCGCGCTCGCTCTCCTGGATTTTCTTCAGGATGATTTCTGCGGTGTCGAGCTCGCGGTGCAGGAAGTTGTCGAGTTCCTTTTTAACAAAGTCGCCGATAAACTTCGCAACTGTCGGTCCGCCGTCACACATGTCGCGCGAGCCGAGTTTGGTCTTGGTCTGCGATTCGAACACCGGCTCTTCGACCTTGATGGCAACTGCAGCCACCATGCCGTTGCGGATGTCGGAGTATTCGAAATTGCGATTGAAAAATTCTTTGAGAGTGCGCGACACCGCCTCTTTGAATGCGCTGAGATGAGTGCCGCCCTGAGTGGTGTGCTGCCCGTTGACAAACGAATAGTATTCTTCGCCGTACTGGTTGACATGGGTCAGCGCTATCTCTATGTCTTCGCCTTTGAGGTGGATGACGTCGTAGAGCGGTTGCTGAGTCATGTTCTCACGCAACAGGTCGAGCAAACCGTGGCGTGAGATATACTTCTGACCGTTGAAGACTAAGTTAAGCCCCGTGTTGAGGAAGGTGTAGTTCTTGACAAGCGGAACGATAAACTCGTCGCGGAAGTGGTAGTCTTTGAATATGGTGCCGTCGGGAGTGAAGCCCACAAAGGTGCCGTTGGGCTCGTCGGTGGGGACAATGTCGCTTTCCTCGATGAGCTCGCCGCAAGAGAAACGCGCCGACTTCATCTGACCGTCGCGGACCGATCTGATTTCGAAGCCTGTCGACAGGGCGTTGACGGCCTTGATGCCGACGCCGTTCAGACCGACCGACTTCTTGAAAGCCTTGGAGTCGTATTTGCCGCCTGTGTTCATCTTTGATGCCACATCGACAAGCTTGCCCAGAGGGATGCCGCGGCCGTAGTCGCGGACTGTGACCATCGAGTCGCTGACGTCGACGATGATTGATTTGCCAAAGCCCATCATGTATTCGTCGATAGAGTTGTCGAGCACCTCTTTGAGCAGGACGTAGATGCCGTCGTCGTAGTTGGAGCCGTCGCCGAGTTTGCCGATATACATGCCCGGGCGTCGGCGGATATGCTCTTTCCAATCGAGCGTTGTTATGTCGTCTTCCGTATATTGCGCGCTGCCGTCGGCCGGAGCGCCGGTAGGGTCGAAAAGTGAGTCGTCTGTATCTGCCATATCGTTTATGTAATCTGCCTGTTGCAGGTCCTACAAAGTTAGCAAAAATCCTTGATATGTATCAAATAAATCTCCGGAGGTACAATATAGATGAGAAAATGAGCGTTGATGAGATGTATGGAGAGTGAGAATAAGGTTGTCAGTATTGTGGTGCCGGTTTATAATCGGGAGGGTACTCTTGTGCGCTGTCTTGATTCGATTGCGGCACAGGAGGGTGTGGAGCGTTGCTGCCTTGTCTTGGTGGATAATAATTCGCGGGACGGGTCTATGGCTGTGATGCGGCGGTGGGCGAGTGAGAATGCTGCGCTCGGCGTCTGTTTGCTCACTGAGTCGCGTCAGGGTGCGTCGGTGGCGCGGAACGCGGGTTTGGCGGTTGTCACTACTCCGTATGTCATGTTTTTTGATTCTGACGACGTTATGCTGCCGGGACATCTCAAGCGCCTTTTGGACGGCATCGCGTCGCACCGGCAGGTGGATGTGCTGTGCTGGGATATTTTATGCGAGTTGCCCGACGGGCGGAAATACCGCGCACAGTGCGATCCGAGTAATATAGTCTACAACCAAATTATCGGGTCGGTGCTTTCTACTCAGCGCTATGCGGCCAAGACAGATTTTATAAAAGGCATAGGCGGCTGGGACGGCGAGCTCCCAGGCTGGAATGATTATGAGCTTGGCGTGAGAATAGCCCTGTCGCGTCCGGCGGTAGTCAAACTCGCCGACCCTGACGGGACACCGTTGGTCAGGACTTACTTCACTGACAATTCCATCACGGGCGCGAAGTTCTCGTCCGCTCCGGCCAAGTGGGAGCTGGCGTTGGACAAAATAGAGGTCGAACTTATGGCCCGCTGTCCGGCAGCCGTCAGTCTGGTCGGCTACAGACGCGCGGTGCTCGCCGGACTATACGCCCGCGAGGGCGCGCTCAGCGAAGGTCGCCGCCTTCTGGCCGCCGCGCCGACAATCGGCTTCGGCCGCCGCGAGGCACATCTGGTCTACACCTTCACTCGCCTCTTCGGCCGCGGCACCCGCTTCATCGCGTCTCCCTTCCTCCCCAAGCGCTTCTGATTTTTCAGCTTACGTCAAACCACCCCCTTACTTAGCCAATGCATCTTCGAGTGGGGTCATCCAATCGTTGTCGGGTGCTACCCAGACGCCTTTAATACCTAAGGCTTCAGCTGCGGCAATATTCTTTTTGCTGTCATCTACAAAAATCACTTCCTCAGGCTTTACACCTTCAGCGTTTAGAACTTTCTTGAAGAATTCCTCTGAAGGTTTGCAGACACCGATTTCGTAACTGCAGTATAGTTTGTCAAAATAATACTCTATGCCGTGTCCGTCGACACTGAAAAGATTGCTACGAGTAAATGCCATTATGAACGGATTGGTATTACTTGCCAGACAGACCCGATAATTCTTGCGCAGTTTCAGAAGATTCTCGAGACGGTTGGACGGAACTTTTTTTATGAACCCGAGCCAGCAATACTGCACTTCTTTCATTGTCAAGTCCTTTTTTGCGAGTTTGCATAGCTCTGCACGAAAATCTTCAGCTGAGATACGTCCTTCTTCAAGTTCGAGGAAGATGCCTTTCTGTCCGTAATCGCCGATATATCGGTTTGCATCCACACCAATGTCGATAAAGCGGCGGAATGCCTCGGTTGTGTCCTGAAGAAAGACCACGCCTCCCATATCAAATAGAATCGTCTTTATCATATTAGTCGTCACGCTTGTCGAGCACCGTTACTTTTGCTTTATGTCTCATGTTCTTTTGAAGCGGGTTGAGATTTCGACTACAAAGTTAACAAAAATCAAATGTTATTGTTGGATTTTGTTTGTTAACTTTGTAAAGCTAATAAATGGATGGTTAGTAGTTACAAGTATGACAGAAAAGGATAAAATGCTTGCGGGCATGATATACGATGCCAATAACGACCCGGCTTTAATTGCCGAGCGATTGGCATGCAAGGAGTTATGCCGCGATTACAACGAATTGCGTCCCGGTGACACGGAGGCACGCGATGCACTGATGCGCAAAATTCTTGGCGAGGTCGGGGAGGGACTGCTTATTGAGCAGCCGTTCTACTGCGATTATGGGTATAATATCCATGTGGGTAATAATTTCTCTGCCAACTTCAATCTCGTCATCCTCGACGAGGCGCCGGTAACATTCGGCGACAATGTGTTCGTCGCACCAAACTGCGGGTTCTATACAGCCGGTCATCCCATAGAAGCGTCCGAACGCAACAAGGGACTCGAATATGCCCGCCCAATCTCTGTCGGCGACAATGTTTGGATAGGGGCGGGAGTCTCGGTGCTTCCGGGAGTCACTATCGGAGATAACTGCGTTATCGGAGCGGGAAGTGTGGTGGTAAAGGATATACCGCCTTATTCCCTTGCTGTCGGGAATCCTTGTAAGGTAATAAAGACAATTAAACACTGATATGAAACTTGACCATATAGCAATATGGGCAGAGGATTTGGAACTGCTTCGCAAGTTCTACATGCAGTACTTCAACATGAGCTGCAATGACAAGTATGTGAATCCTAAGAAGAATTTCAGTTCTTATTTTCTGTCTTTTGGAGATGGAGGAGCGAGAATCGAAATAATGAATATTCCGGGGAAAGACGCTTCTGCAAGTCGGGGCGATTTGAAGGGATTGGCACATTTTGCTATTTCTGTGGGCAGCAAGGAAAATGTTGACAGCATGGCGAAGCGATTCAAAGAGGATGGCTTCACAATCCTGAGTCAACCACGCACCACGGGCGACGGTTATTATGAATGTGCAATCGCCGACCCGGAAGGCAATTATGTGGAAATAACTGCCGATTAATTAATGCCATGCGGGTATGGGCAGGGGAAATGTTGAGCCTGTCCATTGTGAATGGACAGATTTGTCCATTGTGAATGGATGCCTGTTGCATTGGGGAGGACATTAAGGGCTCTAGGAAAATTAAAGTCGATAAGGATAGGGAATAAGGAGGAAGGTTCGGAGAGAATTCGGAGAGCGCGGAGGACTTGAGGGAAGCTCGCGCTAAAGCACGAGCAGCTAAAAAAATTTTAGCTATGATAGCTAAGGTAGCTACAGTAGCTGATTTAGGCTGTCTATGTGGAAATAACTGCCGATTAATTAATCCGTTGGCTGTTTTTTTGTTTTGTAGAGCCAATGGTTCTTGAGCCATTGGCGGACTGGTTCGTCGTAGACTTTCAGGCAGGCATAGGCTACGGCTATTGATGCGACCAACAGGGAACAGAATACCCATACATGAGCTCCTTCGGGGGCGTCGGGGTGGGCGGCTACCCATTGCATCTGCATATAGACCAATGGATAATGAGTGATATACAGGGGATAGGATATTGCACCAAGGAATTTGCAGACTTTGATAGTTTTTTTCCCTTCGAGAGGGCTGCCTGCTCCGGCGGCAACAATAAGGGGGAAGAGGAATAGAATGGCGAGAACGCAGTATGAGCCGTTTATCACGTTGGGAGTGTCGCCTCCGAGATGGGGCATGACGAGAATTGCGGCGAGAGCGAGAGAGCACCACATGAAACCATAGTCCTTGATTTTGATGCTGATACCAAGACGATACATGAGCAATCCGCCAAAGAACGGATAGAGCAGTCGTGATACTCCCATATATAATTGGTCAGGCGTAAGTCCAAAGCCGCCAATCATAGTGTGCGCGGCATAAGAGCGGGCTTCGAGCAGTCCGGACCAGTCGAGATTAAGCCCCAGACTTATTGTCAGAATCGCAGCCAAGCCTACGAATATGGCGAGGACGATTTTGGAGAAACGGCGGATGATGGTGGCGTACAATATATTGCCGATGTATTCCCACATCAGCGACCATGTGACGCCATTCAGCGAATTGACTTCCGACCAGCCACGGATGTCCATCGAGGGAGGGGTAGGGAACATCAGACAGCCCAAAATGACTATTACAAGAAGTTTCCACCAAGGAGTCTGCATTACGCATGTGAAGGCCGGTGCGTCGCCGAAATAAAACCACATGGCACCGATGATTGTGCCCATTATAACCATGGGCTGCAGGCGAATCAGTCGGCGTTTATAGAAATTCCACTGAGTCATTCCTTTTGACCAACGGTCGTCGTAGGCAT
>JAGAOW010000212.1 GCA_017889945.1 Muribaculaceae bacterium | reverse complement strand
TCGCTATTCCGATCTTGCGGTAATTTCTGTAGCTTCATCGAGACTCCAGCCGCCTCTTGTAGCTGTGCCTATCATATATATGGGTTTGGCTTGTACGTCGCCGCTCAGATATACAGCGTCGAAAGTCATGGCTTCGGTGTCGAATGTGAGGCGGTAGTTGCCTGCTACGGTCACTTCCCACTGGTCGTCAGGCTCGGTTGTGAACACCATTTCGCGGGCGCTGACGCCGGCTTCGGAGACTGTGCAGCCTGCCGATGCGGGGCGATAGAAGGGTGCTTCGAAATCTTTTTTGCGAGCGGCTTTGAATGTGCCTCTTGCCAGTTCGCCTTCCCAGACGAAAAGATTATCGTTGTCGGCGTCGGCAACTATTTCGGTTGCGTCATCCCAGCTCCAGCCGCCTTTTGTGGCCTGGCCGATCATATACAGTTTCGATGCAGGCGTGAACTCTCCGGTGTATTCGACTGCAATCGTCCAATCTTTGAGGTTGAAACTCAGACGGTATATGCCGGGAGTCTCTACGATCCATTTGTTGTCGGGAGCTACGGAGAAGATAAATTGATTGTTTTCAATTCCGTTCTCGTTGATCTTGACATCAGCTGTCGCCGGACGTATGAAAGATGCGTCCCAGTCTCCTGTCGATATGCAGGCTTTGAGTTCTCCGGCATAGAGAGGCCCTTCATATACGAATTCATATTGCGATTTCTTTTCGACCGGAGTGGGATTGTCAATCTCCCATGTGTTCAATGGCGATGCATCGCCTACGAGATAGAGCGTTTCGGTCTCAATCGGTTCGATTTCCGGTCCTTCGGCTTCGCGAAGATAAGATGTGCTCATCGTCCAGTTGCGCAGGTTGAACGTCAGATGATAGACACCGGCATCAGAAATGCGCCATTTGTTGTCAGGATTGCCTGCATGCATGTCGAACACTGCATCTGTTATTGCTGATTTGCCTATTCTTATGCCATTGTCTTTCGGTCGGATAAAGGGCGCATCCCAGCTTCCTGTGGTGAGACACAGTTTCATTTCGCCGGTGTTGAGTTCGCCTTCCCATTCGAAGACCAGAGGGTCTGCGTCTGAGGCCACAAGCGGGGTAGGCATGTCAATGTTCCACCCGTTGGGCGTGGCGTCGCCCACCATATATAAGGTCGAAGTCTTTATCGGCAGATTGCCTTCGATGATAATCAGGTCTTTTTCGTCCTCGCAGCTCGAAAAGGCTGTTGTCATAGCCAATCCGGTCAGTGCGCATATGATTGATTTTAGTTTCATGACTGTTTGTTTTGTGGATTATCCGTTACTTGTTGTAGCCGGGATTCTGTTCGAGATTCGGGTTGGCATTTAAGATCGGACGCATAATCGGGAAAATCTCGGTGTTTTTGTTTGCATCGGGAGTTTTATCCCACCATGTTCCGCTGCTGAATTTGCCAAAGCGTATGAGGTCGATTCGACGACGGCCTTCGGCGAAGAATTCGCGACCCCATTCGGCGAGCATTTCGGCCTCGTCGAGGAAGACTTTGCCTTCGGGCGAATAGAGCACTTCTTCGTAATTTTCTGCAGGATAGTTGCGTTTGCGCACACTGTTGAGCAGCTTGGCCGCATCGGTCTTGTTGCCGTCGCGCAGTTTGCATTCGGCGAGAGCGTAGATAATCTCCGGGAGACGGATTTCGGTGTAGTCGCTCTCCATCTGATGTTCGTCATCATCGCTGTAGAAGGGATATTTGGCAAAATGCCAGCCTGAGTTATGGTCGCCGTTGCGAAGGTTACTGCTCTTGTTGGTAGGCCATTTGTCGGGCGCCATGCCTTGGAAATTACCGACGGCATCGCGGATATAAAGGTCGTAGGGTTGTTCGGGAGCGCGAACGCGTGCTTTTTTGCCGTTTTCGTCGATATATTCAAGGTAGCCGAAAAGGAACATGCCTTCGCGTTTGCTGTTGCCGAGGTTGCGATAGAGTTTCATACGCTCATCGCCGGGGTATTTGCGGAAATTCTGAACAGGCATGCCAAGTTCGTAAGTGTAGAGCTTGCCGTCGAGGTCATATGACGGCGATGCGGCATATTTTGTGTTGTGGTCGCCGCCTTTGGCTTTTCGGTCGTTGAAATAGTAGCGAGCACGGGCGGGAACTGTCCACCAGTAGGTGTCGCTTCCGTATAGCCAGTAAGAATAGCCCTGAGAGCTCGGGAAACCGAAGATGACTTCATCGCAGGCGTCATTGTTCCAGTCGAAAGCTGCGTCCCAGCGGTCGGCCGTCGCGTATGTGCCATAAACACCGTCGATAATGTCCTGAGCTATTTTTTCGCAATCTGAGTAACGCTTTTCGCCGATATAAACCTCTGCGTTCAGGTAAAGACGAACGAGAAGAGCTGCGGCGCCGGCTTGTGTCCATTGGCCCTGAAGCTTAGCTCCTGTGCCGAGGCCTTCTTTTTTCGCAAGGAGTTTTGTGCAGTCTTTAAGCTCGCTTTCGATGAAGTCGAATATGACTTTAGGCTCGACCTGTTTCTCTGTGTTGAGCGACACATCATTGTAGCTTATCGCAAAAGGAATATGGCGGAACGCATCAAGAAGACGCAGATAGAACCATGCGCGGAGAGCGCGGCACTGAGCGTTGAGGTTGTCGAACTCGGTTTGCGCGAACCCGAATTGAGACGGGTCGAGTTTCGCGAGGTCTTCGATGACATAGTTACATTGCATTATGCCCTGGAAGCAGCCGTTCCACTCGGTCTGAGCGTCGCCACCGTCCTCTACGTTCCACTGATGGTAGTGTAGACGACGCCACTTGCCGCCATCGTCCCACCAGCCGTCGCGGGTCGGAGTGATGAGCTGGTCAGCACTGAGTTCGTTCAGCACATGACGGCTGCAGATGCTCCAGTAGGCGTGCTCGAAGGGGCGGAATACGGCACGAATCACATCGCTTTTTGTATTGTAATAGTTTTTAGTTCCCACCTGGTCGTAAAGAGTCTCGTCCAAGTTGGTGCAGCCTGAAATGGCAAATGTGCAAAAGACTGCCGAAGCTATAGCTATATTTTTAAGTAATTTCATTTGTCTCTGTTTTGCAGGTTATTAGAAGTCAAGTTGCAGGCCGACAATAAATTGTCGTGTTGAGGGATAATAAGTACGTGAGCCTTGTCCGCCGGGTGTAAGGCCGTTAACCTGATATGTCGACGGGTCAACACCGCTGAATTTTGTGATTGTGAACACATTCTTGACTGTTCCGTATACCCTGAGCCGGTCGAGGAAGCGACAATTGGCAGCCGGAAGAGTATAACCTATTGTCAGCATATCTAATTTGAAATAGTCGCCTCTTTCGAGGAAGTAGTCGCTGACGACCGGATTGGCGTCGGGATTGATATCAAAATTCTTACCATATGCTTTTTTCAGCACATTGCCTGTAAAGTTGCGTGTGCCATAATAGAAGTCGTGGATATTGAACAGGTCAAATCCGAAAGCTCCGCGGAAGAACAATGCAAGGTCAAAATTCTTATATGTGAAATTGTGGCTTGTCGACATTGTGAATTTCGGCATACCGTTGCCTACAACCTGACGGTCTTCGTCGGTTGCCTGCGACGCGCGGATAATGTCTCCGTCTTTGTCATATACGAGCCATTCTCCGCCATCGGAAATGCCGGCATATTTCCACATAAAGAAATTGCCGAGCGACTTGCCTTTTTCTATGCGCTGGAGATTGTAGTATGGATAAGGATCTTTGGTGCCGCACATATTGTAGAAATCCTGTCCGACATATTCCGAGTTGCTGAAATCGACAAACTTATTGCTCATCACAGTTCCGACTACGTTGAAATTGTAAGAGAAATCTTTGGTGTTAACAGCGTTGAAGCTCAGATCAAGTTCAAAGCCTGTATTCTTCATCGTGCCGACGTTGACAAAAGTTTCGTCAAACAGGAACGGCGGGACTGATACCTTGTAGTTGCCCAGAAGGTCTTGCTGGCGACGGTTGAAGTAGTTGACCGAACCATACAGACGGTTGTTGAAGAGCGAGAAGTCGATGCCGACGTTCCAGTTTTTGCCCTTCTCCCATCTCAAGTCGGGATTGACGTTTTTCGACGGACCCCATACCTGATAGTATTTGCCGTTGTAGAAGTAGTAGCCGAAGCCGGTCATCGTGCTCAGCGAATTATAGCTGCCGAAATCCTGGTTGCCGGTCACGCCGTAGTCGCCGCGGATTTTCAGGTCATTGATCCAATCGATGCCTTCCATAACCGACTCCTGAGATATACGCCATCCTGCCGATACGGCGGGGAAATTTCCCCATTTATGGTTGGCTCCGAATTTTGAAGAACCTTCATGACGCATAGATGCGGTAAAGAGATATTTGCCTTGATAGTCATAGCTGACACGACCGAAGAAAGAGATGAGCTTGGCGTCGTTCTTGTAGCTGCCCATCAGCACCTCGCCTTCTTCTTTGGCAAGCTCGCCCGAGCCGATATTGTCCGAACCGAGACCGTCATTGGGAAAGTCCTTATTCTCTACGTTGAAGCCTTGATACTGTGAATATTGATATGAGTAGCCCACCATAGCTTTGATGTTGTGCTTGTCGGCGATGCGTGAGCTGTAGTTGGTAAGCCATTCGAGCACATATTGACGCTCTTTCGAGTATGCGCGGCTTGCCTCGCCTTCATAGCCGTTGTTTATCGCTATCGTGCTTGTCGAGGGGCGGAACCATGAGTCATTGTTGCTGTACTGATGGTCGGCAAACATAATCTGTGTCGACAGATTGTGGTCGCTTGCTCCGTCGCGGGCAAGAAGCGGCAGAAGGTTGAGCTTGATTGTTCCGTCCCAGTCGAGAAGTTTGGTGTCGGAATGATTTTTCTCAAGTTTCTGCAATTCAACAGGGTTACTGCCGACGACCTGGCCCTGGAAGTTATAATAGAGATTCTTATTTTCGGGGTCCATCAGCGGAGTGGTCGGATTTGCTTCGATGGCGTTGCGGAACACTCCCCAATCGGCATTGTCACGGTAGATGATGCGGGGTGCCACGTTCATATTGATAGTAAAGAGGCCGCCTTTTGTGGTGTGCATCACTGACGCACGCGCGCCGTATTCTTCGCGGCCCGAACGCAGGTCAACGCCGTTGGCGTCGCGATAGTCGGCGCTTATGCGGTAGTTGCTCTTGTCGTTGCCACCGCTGATAGTCAGCGTGTGCTGCATTTTGAAGCCCGTGCGGGAGACTGCGTCGAGCCAGTCGAGATTGCCGCCGAGGTCAATGCCGCGGTCGCCCCATCCCAATCGCACCTCGCGATAGTCCTGCGCGCTCATCATGTCGAGTTCTTTGATGATTTTGTCCCATGCGAGAGTCCCGGCGTAGGAGGTGTGCGTATTGCCGTCCTTGCTGCCTTTCTTAGTTGTGACAAGAATTACACCGTTCGAACCGCGTGTGCCGTAGATTGCCGAAGCCGCACCGTCTTTGAGGATGTCAAACGATGCGATGTCGTTCGGATTGATATTCGTCAGATTTCCGCCCGGCACACCGTCGATTACAATCAGAGGACCGAGGCCGGCCGAACGCGACGACACGCCGCGGATCTGGATGCTTGCCTGATTGTTGGGGTCGCCTGCGCCGGTGTTTGTGATAGATACGCCCGGCACTTTGCCTTGTATCATCATCGACGGGTCGAGTGAGCTGACCGTAAGGAAGTCTTTTTCGCTGACGTGTGAGATTGCCGACGTAAGTTCTTTTTTGTCCATTGTGCCGTAGCCGATGACCACGACCTCGCTCAGAACTTCGGAATTCTCGTTCATGACCACATTAATCACTGTGCGTCCGTTGATGGCTTCTTCCTTGCTCACATATCCTATATAGGTAAATGTGAGTGTGCCTTTCGAATCAGCCTCGAGGCTATAATTGCCGTCGATGTCGGTCGACACACCGGTTTTTGAGCCTGAAACCGTCACGCTTACTCCGATTAGCGGTTCGCCTGACGTGTCTGTAACTGTTCCTGTGATGCCTATCTTCTGGGCGGACACAAATTGATGTCCTACTAAAAGAAAGAGCACAAGAAACAGACTTAGTAGTTTGCAGTTGCTTTGTCTCATGGGATATAATAAATTTGTGTTATTAGTTTTTTCAAGGTAATGTTTGGCAAGAATGCATGATTTAATAATAGCGTCACAAAGTTATATATCGAATCAAGTGATGTCAACGGCGCATATCTAAAATGTAGCTGTTAATAAGGTTGTTTATGTTGGTAGTGAATGTATTAGCTTATTTTATACCCCCGTTTTTTGGTAGCTGAAATCAAGTGGTTTTAGTGATTTTTGATGCAAAATAATGTGTTGCCGGCGGCTTATTGATGGTTGATGCTGACTGGTCGATGCTTTAGATTTGACTGTGTTATTTGATTGTGCGCCCGATGTTGAAGACCTCAGTTTCCAATGCGTTGCGGTCGCCTTTGGCTTTGTTGCGGACTTTGGTGCGATAATTGTATATGGTTGTCAGTGAGTAGCGTAGAAATTTTGCAATTTTCTCGCTATCCGTAATGCCAAGCCTTATCAGGGCGTAGATACGCAGCTCTGAATTCAGTGTTCCTTCTTTTTTAGGTATGATAGCTTCTTCGGGCAGCAGGAGTTTGTTGAAATCCTCGACAAACGAAGGAAACAGGTCCAGGAACGTTTTATCAAACTGATAATAAAAAGCTTTCAGTTCATCGTCAATGACCGACGACGACTTGAGCAGTTGCTTCAGCTCATCCGATTTGCCGGTTTTGACAAGCCGGTTCAATGATTTTCGGTAGCCGTCGAGTTTTTCGATATATACGAGACATTGGTCCATATATCGCCCGATATACACTTCTTTCAGCTCTGAGTTTTCGGCTATCGCATAGTTGGCCTCCGACAGCTTTTTGTTTGATTTATATAGCTCTTCGGTCAGTTTGTTCTGCTTGTCATATGCCGTTGCTATTTCCTTGTTTTTATTCTTAATCTTTATCATCTGCTTTCTCATATAGAATAGCAGGATGATGAGCATAAACGCCAGAACGACTATCACGCTTATATATCTCAGCAGTGTCTCTTTCTGTTTCCTGACAGTCTCGACATATATCTCGTTGATCATCGGATATGTGTCGTTAAGCTCGATAATTCTCTGACGAGCATTGCATTTGGCTGCGTCGTCGACCGCAATCGACATAAAATTATACGCTCTGTCCAGATCGCCCTCTTCATATAGCATCAAGGCAAGTTGTCTCAACGAAATGTATTCTCTTACTGCGGATTTCAAGTCTGAAATTGCTGATATAATCAGGTTTTCTTTCTGTAATTCTCTTTCGCCTGTACGGCCATAGGCTTCAGACAGAGTCCATGCGCAGATTGCTTTGTCGTGCTCCGACAGATTGTTGTCGCGCATAAACGAATTCATAAGCTTGACCGCTTCCTCCGCTTCGCCGCTGACGTTCAAAAAGTCGGCCTTGGTTATAACGTGTGCCAATGACCCTGTGTCATTTACCGAGATTATTGAGTCCCGATATAGATTGGTTAATTCGAAGTATTTCGACTTGTCTTCGTGAAAAGCGGCATAATCGGCCATCATGCCGTAGATTGTGCGCATGATGTGATAGTAGTAGGGCCGCAGATAGTCGGGCAGAGGTTTGAGTTTTACTGAATCCATCAGCACCAGACATTCGTGATACATGCCCGTCGTGTTGAGTATATTGGCTCTGTTCATCCGGGCGTTCTGCAGCAAATTTTCGTCTCCGATGCGTTTGGCTATAGCCTCTTGGCGGATACTTATGTTGTAGGCCGAGTCAGTGTTAAACGGATGATACTCGCCGTATAGATTGTCGAGGATATGAAACCGGCTGTAGTCATTGTCTGCTGTATATAGCTGGCTGTTCAGCTCTGCAATTCGCTTTTCTTTCTGTTCTATATATGTATCTCTTTGCGCAATGGCAACATCCAACTGTTCCATTAGAGAATCAGTTGCCGTCTGTCCGTATGCCGTAACTATGCACAAATAAAAATGACAGATTAGTGCTGCGATTTTACATGGTATTTTCATTCTAATTGCAAAGATATACATAAATACGTAATCAGCGGAAATTCAAATGTTAAATTAATTATTAAACAAACGTGATAATTTGTTAAATAATCATTTATTCTTTGACTGAGAGACGGATTGGAATGCGCTATAAGAGCCGGCTATTATAACAAAAACCGTCGACTGCGAAGCCGACGGTTTTTGTTTCTTTTGCGGAGTGACCGAGATTCGAACTCGGGAAACGCTTTTGACGTTTACACGCTTTCCAGGCGTGCCTCTTCAGCCACTCGAGCACCACTCCTTATGTTTCAGCCGCAAAGTTACTAACTTTTTTTGAATATTCGCCGATGATTGCTAATTTTGTAACTCATTTCAACCCCGATTGTAGATATTCAACTGAAAATAAAACATATATGATTACTCAAGAACAATTAAAAGAGACTTTTGAGCGCAAGCTGGCGCTGAGGAGGTATCTTTGACATCGACAACAAGAAAATACAGGTAGAGGAAGAAGAGCTGCGCACCCATGTGCCCGATTTCTGGGAGCATCCTAAGGAGGCTCAGGTCCAGATGAAGAAAATCAAGGATTTGCAGCAGTGGCTCGATGGCTACAAGGCGGTCGAGGACGCGGTCGACGAGCTGTCGGTCGCCTGGGATTTTATCAAAGAAGGTTTGGTTGAGGAAGAAGAGCTCGACAAGCTATATGCCGACGCCATTGCCAAAATCGAAAACCTCGAGCTGCGCAACATGCTTCGCCGCGAAGAAGACAAACTCGGCGTCGTGCTCAAAATCAACTCCGGCGCAGGTGGCACAGAGAGTCAGGACTGGGCGTCGATGCTTATGCGCATGTATCTGCGCTGGTGTGAGAAGCAGGGCTACAAGACTTCGATAGCCAACTTGCTCGACGGCGACGAAGCCGGAATCAAGTCGTGCACTATCAACGTCGAGGGCGACTTTGCCTACGGCTACCTCAAGAGCGAGAACGGCGTACACCGTCTCGT
>JAGAOW010000211.1 GCA_017889945.1 Muribaculaceae bacterium | reverse complement strand
CCGAAAGAAATGATAGAAAAAGTGGAATTGAATGGTGACAAATAAAGGGCAATGGAATTTCAGTCCTAATATTTAACATTTATTAATAGTAAAAGCGTCTATTATCTGTTAAAATATTTAACACTCGTTTTCGTGATACATGACCAATAGCTTCAGAGAACGCCAAATGTTGGGGACATTTTTTTGCTAAGAAATGATTTGGGGGACAATCGGGGGACAAAAATTAAAAGAGAAATCCCGCAACTCTTGATTTTCAATGAGTTACGGGATTTTACAGTGCCCAGAACAGGACTCGAACCTGCACGCCTCGCAGCACTCACACCTGAAACGAGCGCGTCTACCATTCCGCCACCTGGGCATCAATTGCTCGAATTGCACGGCAAAGATAGGAGTTTTTTGTGAATTTCGCCATACATTCGGCGGTTTTTTTGTTATTTTGTGGGAAGATTAATTCTGTTATACTTTTAATACATTATATATATGTCAATATTGAAAGCAAACAAGCCTGTCGGTCTGTGCAGCGATCACGCAGGCTATGAGATGAAATCGCTGATCGAGGGTTATCTCGAGGCTCAGGGTATAGAATATGTCGATTTCGGCACTAACAACGCCGAGAGTTGCGACTATCCCGACTTCGCCCATCCGTGTGCCGAGGCTGTCGAGCGGGGCGAGGTCTATCCGGCGATAGCTCTCTGCGGCAC
Source organism: Muribaculaceae bacterium (assembly GCA_017889945.1). Lineage (GTDB taxonomy): Bacteria > Bacteroidota > Bacteroidia > Bacteroidales > Muribaculaceae > CAG-873. Next base: position 2,835 of record JAGAOW010000211.1, on the reverse strand, counting down.
AGGCAACGGCATAGGCATGACTCTCAACAAGCATCAGGGCATACGCGCAGCTTTGTGCTGGGAGCCTGAGCTTGCCCGTCTTGCCCGAGCCCACAACGACGCCAACATCGTGGTCCTACCGGCGCGTTTCATCTCGCCGGAGACGGCAATCAACATCGTCGAGACGTTTTTTAACACTGATTTCGAGGGCGGCCGCCATCAGCGTCGAATCGACAAGATACCTGTCGGTAAGTCCTGCTGAGAACGTCTTTTGCAGGGACTTGTAATTTTTTCCCTGTCAAAAACTTGTCTGTTTTTAAGATATTCCATAACTTTGCAGAGTTTTTCAACGAACTGCACTAATGGGAAAGTTCACAGCATATAAGTTGCCGTTAAAGAGCCTTGCCAAGGGTACTCATGAATTTGATTACCACCTTGACAAGCAGTTCTTTGCCGACATGGAGAGCGCCGATATCCACGACGCTGACGTTAAGGTAAAGGTTACGCTGACCTATAACGGCGATGTCTACGACCTCAACATCGTGTTCACGGGCGAGGTTGTAGTGCTCTGCGACCGTTGTCTCGACGATTTGCATCTGCCGATTGACACGACATATCATATTGTCGTAAAATACGGCGAGGATTTCAACGACGACTCTGACGAGCTTCTCGAAATCCCGGAGAGCGACAACTATCTCAACATAGCGTATATGCTCTACGACACAGTGGCTCTGGCCATTCCGATCAAGCATGTGCACCCGCTGGGCAAATGCAACCGTGCCATGAGTGCAATTCTCAAGAAACACCGCGCACGGGCCACAGGCGAAGACGCCGATCTGGAAAACGACCTCATCGACGAAATCGACCAGATCGACAGCGCCGACGAGCCTCCGACATCATCCGACCCGCGCTGGGACGCTCTTAAAGGTCTGTCGTCAGACAGCGACGAAGAATAGAAAACAAGAAACTCCAAGCCGGCACGCAAAAGCGACCGTCCGCCCTGCAAGCCGCGCAACAAACGATAAAAAAACAATAAAATAAAGATAGAAAATGGCACATCCTAAACGCAAACAGTCAAAGACTCGTACAGCAAAACGTAGAACTCACGACAAGGCCGTAGCTCCCACACTGGCACTCTGCCCCAACTGCGGCGCTTGGCACATTTACCACACCGTATGCGGCGAATGCGGCTACTACCGCGGCAAAGTCGCTATCGAAAAAGACGCAGCGGTCTAAGTCGCCAACGAGTTGACGAAAGTTGACCCTGTTACGGTATAGCCAAACGACAATCTCTTAACCGAATTCTCCGCCGCGACAACAGGCGGGGCAATCGGTCAAGAGAATTTTCGTACACTCCCCCAAGGCTTTGCCCATCCCCTTAACAACAAACCCACAACCATAGACAATATGCTCAACGCACGAATTTCGGGAATCGCCTCATATCTTCCCGACGACATACTCGACAACGACATGCTTTCGAAGATGGTAGACACCAACGACGAATGGATTATGTCACGCGTCGGCATCAAGAAGCGCCACATCCTCAACAAAGAAGGCGAAGGCTCATCCTACATGGGCATCAAGGCAGTCGACCGCCTGCTTGAGTCGACCGGCGACAAGCCCGAGGACATCGAACTCATCATCTGCGCCACCTCCAACCCCGACTACCGCTTCCCGTCGACGGCATCGGTCATCGCCCACGGCAGCAATCTCGTCAACGCCTACGGCTATGACATCCAGGCCGCATGTGCAGGCTTCATCGTCGCCCTTCAGGACGCCACGGCCTACATCCGCTCGGGCATGTATAAGAAAGTAATCGTCGTCACGACTGAAAAAATGTCGTCTATGGTCAACTACTCCGACCGCGCCACTTGCCCGCTGTTCGGCGACGGCGCAGCCGCAGTCATGGTAGAGCCGACCACCGAAGAAGGCGTAGGCGTAATCGACGCCGTTCTCCACGTCGACGGCATCGGCCGCGACCATCTGCTGATGAAAGCCGGCGGTTCGGTCAAACCTACAACCCACGAAACAGTCGACGCCGGCGAAAACTACCTCTATCAGGAAGGCCGTCAGGTCTACAAACACGCCGTGACCGACATGCTCACATCGTCGCTCGAAGTGATGACGCGCAACAACCTCAGCGTCGACGACATCTCCTATCTCATACCCCATCAGGCCAACCTCCGCATCATCGAAGCAGTCGCAGACCGCGCCGGAGTTCCCGCCGACAAAGTTCTCGTCAACATCGAGCACACCGGCAACACATCGGCAGCTTCAATTCCCATCTGCCTCGACGAATACCGCGACAAGCTCCACAAAGGCGACAAGCTCATCCTTACAGCTTTCGGTGCAGGATTTACCTGGGGCTCCATGTATCTCGTCTGGGATCTCTGATCGGAGGTTTCAGCTCAAATTTTACAGAAATAGCATCTTTTCGGATGCTATTTTTGTTTAATATAAGAATAACAATTACATAAACATGACAAACAAACACAAATCAGGCTTCGTCAACATCGTGGGCAACCCCAACGTCGGCAAATCGACGCTGATGAACGACCTTGTCGGCGAACGCATAAGCATCATTACCTCCAAGGCCCAGACCACGCGCCACCGCATCATGGGCATCGTAAACACCGACGAGTATCAGATAGTCTTCTCCGACACTCCGGGTGTGCTCAAACCCAAATACAAACTTCAGGAAAGCATGCTCGGCTTCAGCGAAGAAGCGCTGACCGACGCCGACGTGCTGCTCTATGTGACCGACGTGGTCGAGGATCCCTCCAAGAACGCCGACTTCCTCGCGCGCGTGGCCAAAGAGAAAGTGCCCGTGCTGCTGGTAATCAACAAAATCGACCT
>JAGAOW010000210.1 GCA_017889945.1 Muribaculaceae bacterium | reverse complement strand
TTTTCGAAGAAATCGGCAAAGTAGTCAATCTCTACAAGAATCTCTGGCGTGAGCGCACAATCTGTCTGCTCCACGCGCGACGCGAAACGTCGAAAACGGATCGGGCACTCGACATCGCTCTCGAAGTTGCCGCCGCAGGTCGCAAAACCCTCTACGTCAACGTCGACCGCAAAATCGGTCTGTACGCCGACCGACTAACATCGCCTCTCTCCTCATCAAATCTGCTATTCGCAACCCCTAACTTCGACGGCCCTGACGACTCGCGCGACTATGCCGACATCGTTTTCGAACTCATCGAAAAAGCCATCAAGGAACATCAAATCGAGACCTTCGTAATCGACTCCGTCAGCCGCATCGCCGCACTCTCAACGGGTCGCAACGCGAGTGTCAAGCGCATCATGAAGCGCCTGTCAATCATGCAGATGCGTTATGGCATCTCCATCCTCGCCGTCGCCCACATCGATTCCAAAGCATCGCTCCGCTCCCTCCTCGACTTCGTCGACTCTCAAATCGACATCAACCCGCCCAAGCCCGAGAAAAAATCCCGCACCAAGTCCAAAACCCCAACCGACCCCGAGGAAAAGCCCGTCGAACCTATCGAAGTCGCAACCCCAACCCCTGCAGCAACCCCGACGTTTGAAGCCGCCCCCGTCTGTCAGCCCACCATACCCATGACTCGCGCACAGCGCCGCGAAGCCGAACGCCGCCGCGCCAAACTCATGCGTCGAGCTGCTTCGCGCGGCGGATTGCTCTGACGCGCAGAAAGGCTGTGACCCACCATGCGAGCAGGAAGTATACGCCGGTTTGTATCCACATAGCGATAAATGGTCGTGCCGACTCGGAGAGCGTTGCCGCATTGCTGTTGATGCGGATAAAGCCCTCTACGCCCCATGTCGCCGGCACTAAATTGCCGAGCCAGGTCCATAGGCTGTTCATCGCGTAGCGTGGCCATGTCAGACCCGACAGGAAGAGGAAAAGCACCGATGTGAACACGATAATCAAGAACGGTGTCTCGCGCTCCTTGACAAAATAGATAAGCGCCTGACCGAGGAATGCCGTTGCCAGAAGCATCGGGAAAATAAAGGGCAGATACTGGGTTGCGCTTCCGTAGTGCGGCAAATTGAACATCTCAGGTATGCAGGTCGTGACATACAGCGTCATGGGAATATAGATCAAGACATAACATAGAGTCTTGCCCCAGACGGTCGCCGAAGCGGGTGCATCGTCGATCATCAGCGGGTCATAGCCGCGGTTGCGACGGCGTCGTTCGCGCGATGTGCCACCGATCAGCGTGATGCCGAGTATCATACTCTGCTGGATGATAAGTATCACGATGCCGGGCATGACAAACGAGGCAAAGCCCTGCTCCGGGTCGCCGAGAAACGAATTATGGCTCTCTATAGGCAAGCTTGTGACTCCCGAAGTGGCAAGGCCGCCCGCCTGAACGCGGTTCATGGTTATATCCTGAGTTATTTTCAGCTGCAAATCGGTTATAGCGGCCAACAATGCCCTATAGCGCAGCAGCAGGCTCATCTCGGCGTAGAACTCGACGTTGGTTTGCTCGCCAAGCGCTATTTTCGACGAATAGTCAGACGGTATGTGTATTATGGCAAAGACTTTTCCCTCGGCCATCCACCGCCGCGCCTCCGCCATGTCGGCGGCATAGCCTGCAATGTTTATAGCCGGGGCGGCTGATGCGTTTCTGACAAATTCGCGCGACTCTCCCGAACGGCAGTTGTCGACTACGGCAACCGGCACACGCTCTACAACCTCGGGGTTGTAAATCAGCGTGTAAGTTATCGGATACAGCAGCGGAAGCGCTACAAAGAAAAGCATCACGCCGATGTCCTTGACCACAAGTTTCCACTCGTTGCAGAACACTCGGGTCATATCGTAGAACCATCTGTTTATGTCTTCGAATATCTTTTTCATAACGCGATGACAATTACGGAACGTAGACCGGTTTCAGACAGGCTTTCTTCAGACGGCCGACCAGAACCGAACATACAAACGGGAACAAAATCAAAGCTGTGAAATACCAGCGTGAATAGTATAGAGCCACGCCGTCGAGCGCCTCGTTGATATAGATGAGGAAGTAGTAGCGCACGGGCATAAACCAGCTGAACACTCCGATATAGCCGTACATGCTCGTCACGGGAAACGAAAAGCCCGTGAACGAGAACGACAGAATGCCGAAGAGGGCGGCGAGCGTCATGGCTAATCGCGGATTGGGGACAATTGAGCTGAAGAGGACACCCATAGCCTGACATGCGATGACAAAAAGTACGGTAGCGACGGCCAGCCAGAACATGCTGCCGTTCATCGGGAAATGGAGATAGCCGTAGAGCAGACTGAGCATAAACATAGCTCCGACAATCCATATTATCAGCTGAGGCAAAAGTTTGCCGGCAAGCGCCACTACGATTCGGTTACCCGCAGTGGAAAGCCATCCGACGGAAGTGCCGAACTTGATTTCAGTCGTGATTGAAAATGCGGTCACGAGCATAATCATCAGAGCGAACAGTCCGGCTATAAATGACGGCGACAGATAATATGAATAATTGACCCACGGATTGCCAATCGGGTGTGCGTCGATGGCAACGGGCTGAACAAGAGAGCTGACCGCATCCGGATTTATGCCCGCGCTGACGAGTGAAGTGCGCACGACCGAACCGACTGTGCCGACGGCCACGGTTTTAAAGCCCTTGTAGGCAAGGGTGCCGGGCACGAAGAACGTCAGGTTGGTATAGTACTCCAATGTCGGTGTGCGGCCGCCGAGAGCATCGCTCTGGAAGTTGGCCGGGATGACAAAAAAACCGAATATTTCGCCGCGACGCGTTGCCTCGAGCGCCTCGTCGTAGCTATTGAGTTTCTCAGTTATATCGATAAGCTCGGTCGCATTGATCGAGCGCGTGATGCTGCGCGACATCGGCGAATGGTCGAGGTCAACTATGGCCGAAGGAATCTTGAGAGGAAGACCCGGGCCAAGCAGCCCCACGAAAAACAGCGACATCATGACAGGCACAAGCACCATCGAGAATAAATAAATTTTTCTCGACGTCAGCCTGCCGACCTCGCGGCGCATCGTTGCTCTCAGACCTGATGACATTGCCTTGCGAATTTTTATAAATTATTCGTATACAACCGACATGCCCGGACGCAGGTTGGCGACTTCTTCGGTCGGACGAGCCTTGATTTCAAAGGTGCGGCTGTCCCAGCTGCCGGTCGCTTTGGTCGAATGCCATGTGGCATAAGAGCCCATGTCGCGGATATAGTAGATTTCGGCTTCGATGTCCTTGCGGCCGAGAGCCGGCACCATGACTTTGATTTTCTTGCCCATAGTCAGGTCGACAAGCAGTTCCTCGCGGACGTTGAAGGTAATCCAGCGTTTGTCCTTGCGCAGAAGTGACATTATCGGAGCACCCATAGACACGAGTTCGCCCGCTTCGGGATATATCTGATCAATCGTTCCGTCGTAAGGCGCTGTCAGATAGCTGTCTTCGAGCACGGCCTGAACCTGAGCCACACCTCCGCCGGCGGCAGACACCAACGCGGCGGTCGACTCTTTATCTTCCTTCTGAGCGCCGGCTTTGGCGAGCGAATACTGACTTTCGGCTGCGCTGCGAGCGGCGACGGCTGCGTCATAGGCGGCCTTGGCTTCGTCGCGTTTCTGCTCCGACATAACACCTTGATTATAAAGATTTTCCATTCTACGGTAGGTCTTTTCGGTAATCGTCACTGCGGCGTTGGCCTGCTGAAGCATGTCATAGGCCGCCTTGATGATTTGCGAGCGAGTGCCGGCGTCGACCTTGCGGTTCTGCGCCTTGGCCACCTCCTCCATCGCCTCGGCCTGAGTAAGCTGGGCGTCGGCGAGCGACGAATGAATGTGGACAAGAGTGTCGCCTGCATGCACTGTGTCGCCTTCTTCGACAAAGAATTCGACGACGCGTCCGGGCAACTTACCCGAAATGCGCACAGTAGTGCCTTCGACCTGTCCTTCGATTATATCGGCGGGCTTGTTCATGAATATAAAACCAATCACGGCGATTATAGCGACGACTACAACCACGATGCCCATTGTCAGCAGCAATGAGCGTTCGGTTTTCTTAGCTGAGTTATTATTATCGGTTGACATGTCTGTTGATATGTTATGTGATACTTATTCCGGTTGTTGATATTCATACTGGAGTGTGCCGAGGGCCTTGTTGAGGTAGGTGTCGCACAGATGGACGTCGATCATGGCGTCGACGCGCTCCGAGTGGGCCTTGAGCCATGCGGTCTGCGCTTCCATGACATTGTCGGTCGTGGCTACTCCCTCCTTGAATGCCAGAGTGGCTGTGCGCAGATTGTCGTCGGCTTTGGCAAGATTGGTGTTGGTCATCTCGTAGGTCTTGACGGCCTCCTGCGATTTGTAGGACGCCTGGCTGACCTGAAGGTCAACCATGTCGCGCGCATCGCTCAGGCGGAGCTTCATGATCGTCTCCTCGCTTTTTGCAGCGCGATACTTATTATAATTTCCGCCCCAGTGCCAGATGGGTATAGACACCATAGCTCCGACGGAGAACGCTCCGTTGAAACGCTTGGCGAAGCCGTCGTACAGGTTGGGGTTGGAAAACGAATATGCTCCGATAAGGGCGACCTTGGGCAGCATGTCGGACATGGCGACTTTTTTCTGCTGTCCGGCAATGTCGACGCCGATGCTGAGCGCCCGCAGGTCGGGACGGCGGCTGTAGACCTCCTCCATGTTGTAAGATTTAGCGATTTCGGCCGTGACGGTCGCATCGTCGATGTCCTCGTCGGCGAGCGTCATGACAGTGTTGACCGGCAGGCCACAGACCTGAGCGAGAGCCATGCGCGCGAGCGACAGGCCGTTTTCGACCTTAACGAGATCGATCTGAGCCGAGTTGAGCTTGACATCAACGCTGAGCAAGTCGCTGCGGGTGGCGACGCCCTGCTCGACCATCAGCGACACATTGTGCTGCAGGGTGTCGAGCAGACTGACGAAGCTGACAGCCAGTTTCTGCTTGGCCTTAAGCGAGACAACCATCCAATAGGCCGCGTCGACAGCGTAGACCACGTTTTCGGCTTCGCTGATGTTGAGGTTGC
>JAGAOW010000209.1 GCA_017889945.1 Muribaculaceae bacterium | reverse complement strand
GCATTTTCAATTCGAGCACGATTGATTTTTCGATGGCGGGTTCGCCAGGTTGTGCATAACGCGGTGTGCGGTTGGTCGAACTTTTGAAGTGCCAGTTTCCAAGACCGCCGCGGCCACCCTTGAGGAGCTTGATTTCCTGACCGTCATCAGTTACTTCACACAGGTACTCTCCGGTTTCGGCGTCATAGACGACTGTGCCGCACGGTACGTCGACGATTACATCATCGCCGTCTTTGCCGAAACTTCGTCCGCCCGAACCGCTTTGTCCGTTGCCGGCGAATATGTGCCGACGATATTTCAGCGGCAGCAGAGTCCACATATTCTTGTTGCCACGGAGTATGATATGACCGCCGCGACCGCCGTCGCCGCCGTCAGGGCCGCCTTTGGGCACATATTTTGCGCGGTAGAAGTGTCGCGAACCTGCGCCGCCCTTGCCCGAGCGGCAGAGTATCTTAACGTAGTCTATGAAGTTGGAGTCTGCCATGATGTTTTATGCGTAGTTGAATTTCAGTTCATTGTTATTACTTGCTCATGTTGCGGTGGTGTCGCATGATTTCGGCTGCCTGCCGGAAATCGACCGGCGAGCCGACATCAATCCATGTGCCGTTGATCGGGAAGAACACAACGCGCTTTCCGGCGGCAATTGCCTGCTGGATGAAGTCTGTAGCGTCGATGCGTTCATCCTTTTTGATGTTGTCAAGCAACTCATTGGATATCATATATATGCCGGCGTTGGCATAATAGGAATACGAGGGTTTCTCCTCGATGCCTGTCACTTGCGGGCCGTCGGTTGTCAGTATTGCATAAGGCACTGATACCTGATAGGGTATCACAGCCACAGTGATGTCGGCGCGGTCGTCGGCATGCCGTGTGTACATATCCTCAAATGAAATACTGGTAATGAGATCTGAGTTCATGACAAGCGTCGTACCGCCCGCTTTGTGGTCAACGAGCGATGCTGCGCCGATTGTGCCGAGGGGCTTGTCTTCGATTACACATTTAACCGTCACACCGCCGACAGGCTTTTCGAAGTGTCTGATGATTTTTTCACTGAGATAGCGGGTGCAGACCGTGATGTCAGTGACGCCGCATGATGTGATTGCTTCAATGTTATAATCAATGATAGCTTTGCCGTCGATTTCGAGCAGCGGCTTGGGAGTCTCAAGCGTCAGCGGACGCAGGCGTTCGCCTTTGCCGCCGGCCATCAGAATGGCACTGATCGGCAGTATGGCCCGTGTTTTGTTGAGATTAATGATTTTTGTCAGTCGGCCTTCGCTGTCGAGCACCGGCAGCATTACTATGCCTTTCTCGCGGCATTGGCGCATCAGACGTATATCGATGTCGCCCTGTCGCAACGACTTGAACGAGCGGTGCGTGACCTCCGAAACCGGACTTGCGGTGCTTGAACCGGCCAGTAGCGCACGGCGTATGTCGCCGTCGGTCAGTGTGCCGATGACATGTCTGTCGCTGTCGACGACAAAAAGCGTCATTTCGTCGCCCGGCAGTCTGTTGAGCATGCCTAAGGCATTGAGCAGCGTCTCGTTTTGGTCGATTATATATCTGTCCATATCATGATAACATCTGAGGGTCATTGTTGTTTTGCGACATTAAAGCTTCTGCCACGAGCCAGTCGGTTGGTGTGTCGAGATCAATGCTGCGCTCACGCGGCATGACATAGGGTATGCGCCGGCCAAAGCTTCCGAGCGCCTCACGCCTAATCGATTCCGGGTTGATTACATAGACCGCGCCGTTGTACTCCCACGCTTCGGGAGCGTCCTGTCGCCGGGTAAGCAGTCCGTCGCCCTTGGATATATGCAGGAAGCCGCTTTCCGGGTCTGTTTCAAAGCAATTGTAGTAAGGATTGGTTGCCGCCGGTGTCACGCTTACCACCATGTCTACGTCGGGACTGTAAAGGTCGAGTGCGCCTTTGACGTCGTCGGCAGTCCGCATGGGCGATGTCGGCTGAAGCAGAACCACACAGTCATATACGATACCCCGGCTGTCGGCCCATTTCATCGCGTCGAGTATTAGCTCCCGGCTGCCGGCCGAGTCAGTTGCCAGTTCGGCCGGGCGCATATATTCGACCGGCAGACCGAGCGAACGCGCTGTATCGGCTATGGTCTGATAATCAGTCGAAAGTATAATATGCCTGTCATCTGCACCGGCGCCGCGGGCCGCATCGATGGCATAGGCTATCAGAGGCCGTCCGCCGAGCGGTTTTATATTTTTGCCGGGAATGCCTTTGCTTCCGCCGCGTGCCGGAATGATGTATAGTGGCTTGAGCATTTTGTTCACGTCTATAATTTTTGCAAAATTAATAAAAAAAGCAAGTGTTTCAATTGCTTTATAGATTTATGTGAACGCTATGCGCTAAGTCGGCCTGCGGAAGAGGTTTATTTATCTGAACCTGTCGAGCAGACATTTGAAATTGTCCTGTGCCGTCAGACATGTATCCATAAGATATCCCTTAATCTTAGACCAGTTTCGCAGGCCGTTGTAATAGAACATTTTAAGCTCGTCTGTAATGATAAACGGCACATAAGCATTCCGCAGACACTCCCTGAACATTATTAGCCGGCCGACACGGCCGTTGCCGTCCTGAAACGGATGAATAGCTTCAAATCGCTGATGAAAATCTATAATATCTTCCAAAGCGGGGCGTTTTTTCGCATTGTATTCTTTCAAAAGCGCCTTGATTTCTTTGTGTACATTTTCAGGTTCGGTGGTGTCATTGCCACCGACCTCATTGGGAAATCTTTTATATTCGCCGACATTAAACCAATCCTTACGTTGGTCAGAAGTGCCCGATTTCAATATCAGATGAAGATGCTTTATGTAGGCTTCGGTCAGTTTCGCATCAGTTTCGTCAATAATATAGTCTATAGCACGGAAATGGTTTGTTGTCTCGATGATGTCGTCGACATTCACAGCATTGTCGATAACGCCTATGGTGTTGGTCTCGAATATATAGCGAGTCTGGTCATGCGTAAGCCTGCTACCCTCGATATGATTTGAGTTATAGGTCAAATCTATTTGGATGCGATGATATATGCTTCCTTTGAGTTTACTGTTTTTTTGTGCTCTTAAAACCGACAGAAGAGGAGATGTCTTATGACTTCTCTTGCGTTCGGGAAGCTCTGCATCCGATGGAATATTCCAAGTTTTGCCGACCAAATAAGCGCCTTCGATTTTGCCCTGCGCGCAATAGTTCCGGGCTGTGCGCTCCGAAACTCCATGACTCTGCGACCACTCTTTTACTGAGATATATTTCATTATATCGGCAAGATTTTTGTTGAAATTATGTCGCAAATATATCAAAACTTGCCGATATCGGCAAGTTTTTTCAAATTCAGCATTGCTTCACGTCATAAAAACTCTTATGAGCCTTCGGATCGGTCTCGCATATGGCCTTGACCATCAGCGAGAGCGTATCATGATTGTCATATGGGTTGGCTGAGTGCGCGGCCATATTGCGGAAGTCAGGCGAAAGGGCGAGACAGATAGCGTCATCAATTTCGTCGACTGAATTTCCGCAGTGAATTACCGACTCGGCGCATGCGCGTCCTCGCTGACGACAGCCTATATCGATTGACGGTATGCCGAATGACGCCACTTCGACTATGCCGCTCGACGAGTTGCCGATGACAAATGCGGCCGACCGCATTGCCGACAGATAGCGTCTGAGACCGAGCGACTTGACAAGCTTCACGCGTCCGGGCCTGTCGGCTGCATAGCGCTCAATCAATTCAATTATACCCGACGAACGGGCATCGTTGTTAGGATAGGTAATTATCAGATTCAGTTCAGGATGCCGGTCAAGAGCGTCGAGCATCGCCCCGCAGCGTTCAGCCGGGTCAGTCGGGTCGAGCGTGGCCGGATGGAAGGTCGCGATTGCGTAGGGTTTGTCAAGCGCAAAATCAAGGTCGGCCGAAAGCTGTTCAAGGGGTATTAGCGGCACATTGTGGATGTTCCACACTCCGATAGCCCCGGTGTTGAATACTCTCGCCGGATTTTCGCCCATGGCTATGATTCTACGCCTGTACTGCTCGGTTTCGGCAAGATGCAGGGCCGAAAGTTTGGTTATGGCGTGGCGGATGGAGTCGTCGACAGCCCCCTCCGACACTGTCCCGCCGGCGATATGGACGATGGGAATGCGCATGACTGCCGCCGCCGAGGCCACTGCCAGCATCTCGTAGCGGTCGCCGAGTATGACGACCATGTCAGGCTGCAGCCGGCCGAACAGTTCGGCAAATCCTTCGAGGCATGCGGCCATGGCTTTGGCGCGTGAAGCCTCGGAGTCGTCGCCCGCCGGCATAGCCACTCTTTCGGGCGTAAAACCGTCAGCGATGATATCGTTGACCGTCAATCCGAAACGCGGGTCAAGGTGCATGTTGGTCGCGGCAACCGTGACCCGGCAGTCGTCGCGCGATGCGAGCGCTTTGGCCAGCGGAGAGAGCAAGCCCCAGTCGGCGCGTGTGCCCGTCGCGATGCAGATTGATTTCGGTGCGCTTATATTTTCGTTCATATTCTTTGCATTGGTAATTAGCGCAAAGGTAATAAAAGCTAATAAATGCGCACAAAATCACAATTGGAAAATTTGTATTTGCCTGCCTGAATATCTATCTTTGCATGAGTTTTCGCGCATAGTCGGAAACAAAACACTACAAACTCAGAACAAAAAATTATTATAACCAATTTTATTCCTATGAATATGACTAAAACCGCCGCAATAGCGGCAATCTTATTTGCCGGAGCGGCAGTCTTTACCTCTTGTAATTCAAACGATGAACCGGTAATATCAGCCGAGCTTGTCGATTTGAATTCGATTACCGACTTCAACCAGGCAGGCTATTGGAGCGACTGCTATAATGAGGCTATCGGTGCTGTTCGCGCCGGAGGCTTCGCTTTCAGCCATCAGGCTTCGTCGTTTACCTACGGCGACCAGACAGATACTACCTGGTCAGGCTTCTGTCCCTCGAAAGTCAATGACAATCAGGAGTATCCCACAGATTGGGTCAATCATCAGTGGGCAAGCATCGTTCCCAATCCTATGGGCGGCATATATCTTGTCGGCTACAGCGACGCGATGGTCAATGAAAATCCTGTCGAAAACAAGACTTGCTCTATCGAGATGACCAATTTCGGCCGTTTCAATCCCAAATTCGTCTATGTGACCAACTCAAGCTACACATACTACTGCGCTAAAAACGGCTCTCCCGGTTTCAGCGATCCGTTTACGGCAACTGACGAACTGATACTCAACGTCGTCGGTGTGCTCAACGGAACTAAGACCGGACATATCAAAGCTCCTCTCATTGCCCGCGGTCAGTATCTCACTCAGTGGGGCGCTCTTTCGCTCGAAAGCCTCGGAACAGTCGATCAGGTGCTGTTCTACCTCGACTCTACAGTCAAAGACAAGGAGTACGGCATAAAAGTTCCGACATATTTCTGCATCTCGGGTTTCGGCTACACATTGCCTGAATCTTTCATCGGAAAATAAAAACGCTATCAGACGCTTATGAAGATAGGTCATGTCGATTTGGGCGACCGGCCGGTAATGCTCGCTCCGATGGAGGACGTTACCGACGAATCGTTCCGCCTGATTTGTAAGGAATTCGGCGCGGACATGACTTATACTGAATTTGTGTCGGCCGATGCGCTGATACGCAATATCGCCGCCACTACGCGCAAATTGACCATCAATCCCGCCGAGCGACCGACGGCAATTCAGATCTATGGCCGCGAAGTCGGCCCAATGGTCGATGCGGCAAGGATAGTCGAAGAGGCCCGCCCCGACATACTCGACATCAATTTCGGCTGCCCGGTCAAAAAAGTTGCGGGCAAAGGCGCGGGAGCGGGACTCCTGCGCGATGTGCCGAAGATGCTCGAGATTACACGCGCCGTGGTCGACGCGGTCAAGTGTCCCGTCACGGTCAAAACCCGTTTGGGTTGGGATCACGACTCCCGGATTATCGTCGACCTTGCCGAGCAGCTTCAGGATTGCGGCATCGCCGCTCTGACTGTCCACGGACGCACACGCTCGCAGATGTACACCGGCGAAGCCGACTGGGACATGATTGGCCGGGTCAAGGCCAATCCGCGTCTCCACATTCCCGTCATCGGCAACGGCGACATTACCGACGCCGCCCGTCTGCGCGACGCATTCGAGCGCTACGGCGTTGACGGTGTGATGGTCGGACGCGCGGCTATCGGTGCACCTTGGATTTTCAAAGAGCTAAAGGCCGGCATGGGCGCCGACATAGCG
>JAGAOW010000208.1 GCA_017889945.1 Muribaculaceae bacterium | reverse complement strand
CCTGACACGGTCTAAATATTTTTTCAGTATATTCATTGTCGGATGATTGGATGGTTATTCAAGAGCTTCGCGGAGGTAGTCGAGACCGTCGCGCACAATCTGCTGCAACGGGAGTTTTGAAGTGTCGACATATTCGGCGGCCGAGAAATCCTCAGGCGCGACTTCATAAATGCCGAGTTTTTCCATTGAGTCGATGTTGCGGCTGATGATGGCTTTCAGCAGGTATTCGGGCAGAATGTCCATAGGCAACATGCGGTCGTATTCGCCGCTCATAATCATTGCCCTTCGACCGCCGTTGAGACGCGCGTCGGGAGCGAACTCCTTTGCACTGAAGTGGCCGGGGAAGGTCGGGCTTACGCTCGGCTTAGAAGGCGAGAACGATGCCCAGCCCATGAACTCGGTCTTGTCGTCGCCCTCGGCGATGACTGTAATCTGACGGTAGGGGAAACGGATGAAAGCGTCGGCTTCGACAGCTATGCCGGTCAGCACATTGCCTGAGATGATGCGGATATGATGGTCGCTCTGCTTGAGCCGTCCGGCGATGATGCCTGCAATCGCAGCGCCTTCGATTGTGCGGACAACGGCGGGCGAGGCGACTTCGGGGCCGGTCACGGCGACGAGAGTCTCAAAATCGCGCTGACCGCTCAGCGCCAGCTGTCCGATGCGGGCGAGAGTGACAACGTCGAGAGTCCAGATTGTTTCGCCTTTGTTGACCGGAGCGATGTTGGCGGCCTGAACTCCGGCATTACCTGCAGGATGCGGACCGACGACCTCAACACGTTCGCAGCCCTCGATTGCGCCCAGATGCGAGTCGGGACGCACAGAGACATAAATTTTGCCCTTGCAGAGCTGCTTGAGAAATTTCACACCGGCCGAGAGCTCTTTTTTTTTGCCTTCGACGGCAAGTTCGGGCGAAACGGCAAGCGGCGCAGAGTCGATGGCTGTGACAAAGATGTCGCGTGGCATCGCTGCGGTCAAAGGCACGATGTCGTAGGGACGCTGGCGAATTTCGGCCAACAGACCCGACTCGGCCAAAACCCGGACAGCCTCATCGCTGCCGAGCCCGAGCGAGAGGTCGAAATGGCGCGTTGTCGCTTCGGCCGAAGCCTCGACTTCGATGCGCACCACTTTGCGGCGCTCGCCTCTGACGACAGCTTTCACTGTTCCGGCAACCGGGCTGACGAGTTTGACATCAGTATTGTTTTTGTCGTGCATAAGTGGCGCACCGGCAATCACCCGGTCGCCTTCCTTGACATCGACTTTGGGCTTGAACCCCGGAAAATCGTCGGGATACACAGCATAAAGGCTTGACGAAATGTCGATTGGCGTGAGATTGCTCACAGCACCGGCAATTTTCAGGTCAAGACCTTTCTTGAGTTTTATTTTCATATGCGGAAATTCCGTTTATGTGTGAATGTTTAGCTGTTAGAAAAATAATATGCAAAGTTAAGAATATTTATTAATAATGTGTAATATATCAGAACTAAACTTTATATAGCGTTGTTTTAAGGCTAAAAATCACATTATGTATGAGACCATATCTGCCTATTTTCATCGCTTTTTCGGCCGTGTTGCTCTCGCCGGCCGCATACTGCCGTCAAAGTCTGGCCGAAGACCACACAGACTCGTTGGAGGCTTCGCACAAGGTAATTACAATCGACGGACAGCCGTCGCGCTCGGAAGCATATGTGGATTCGGTCAAATCGCTGATTAAAAATTTCTACTACGACCAGTTCCGTCATTTTCAAGACCCCGCCGCGCCATATTTTCTGTTCATGAGCAAGGATGCGAGTCTGGCCATGGGCATAGGCGGTTGCGTCAGAATGCGCGGCTACTATGACTGGGGCGGGGCGATGCCCGGAAGCGGCTTTGCGCCATATCTCATTCCTGCCGAGCCCGACCCGGCGAAGATGCGCCATTTCGACACTACGCCGGCCGGCACATGCCTGTTTTTCCGTGTCATAGGCCGCAACAAGCGTCTGGGCAACTATCAGCTTTATATAGAGGCGAATTTCAACGGCTATCAGTCGCGCGACTTCCATTTGAAAAAGGCGTATGCCATAATCAACGATTTCACAATCGGCTATGCCAACTCTACGTTCAGCGACCCTGCGGCAACGCCTCCCACCGTCGACGCCGCCGGGCCGAACAACAAAATATCGCCGACAGCGGTGCTTGTCCGCTGGATGCCTTATGTAGGCAAGCGCTGGGTGTTTGCCGTATCGGCCGAGACCCCGTCGCCTCAGATCGACGTCGACAATTCGACCACGGTCAAAGCCGACAAGTGGATGCCCGACTGGGCCGCATTCGCCCAATATCAATGGACACGCAACTCACACCTGAGATTGTCGGGCATAGTCCGCACTCTGTCTTACCGCGACCTTGTCGCCGGACGCAACTACAACACCGTCGGATGGGGGCTTCAGCTGAGTTCGGTCGCACATCCCATGCGACCGCTCACAACCTATGTCAATCTCTCTTATGGCCACGGCTACGCGAGTCTGGGAGGCGACCTGCTCGTCGGCAACTATGACCTTGTGGCCGACGCTTCACGCCCGGGGCGGCTCTATGCGCCCGCATCCTATGGCTGGTGTATAGGAGTGCAATATAATTTCACGGAAGCGTTGTTTGCTTCGTTCACTGCAAGCCAGACACGCTATTGCCCGAAATATCAGCTCTCCGGCGATGAATATCGCAGAGGCAATTTCTTTGCTGTCAACGCTTTCTGGAATATGACGCCGCGAATGCAGCTGGGCGCCGAATTCGACCTCGGATGCCGTAAAAACTTCGATGGAGCGACACGCTGGGCGCGACGCATAGGCCTGATGGCTCAGTTCTCCTTCTAAACTTATTTCTTCTGAAACATTCTCGCCATCGAGCGTTTGTCTTCGCGCTCCTTTATGGCCTGGCGCTTGTCGTAGGCTTTCTTGCCCCGGCCAATGCCGATGACGAGTTTCGCAAGTCCGCGGTCATTGATGAAGAGCCGTAGCGGAACGATTGTAAAGCCCGCTTCCTTGCCCGATTTTTCAAGTTTGGCGATTTCCTTGCGGTTGAGCAGGAGTTTGCGGTCGCGGCGGGTGGCGTGGTTATTGTATGTTCCGTAGAAATATTCGGCAATATACATGTTTTTGACCCATACCTCGCCGTTGTCGACATAGCAGAACGTGTCGGTCAGACCGGCCTTGCCCTGGCGCAGCGATTTGATTTCAGTGCCCGTCAGGACTATTCCCGCCGTAAATGTGTCGCCGATTTCATAGTCGAAGCTTGCGCGGCGGTTCTTTATATTTATGTCTTTGACATTCATGGACTATACGATGAGAAGTTGAAGTAAGCTGAATATGCAGATAGGCACCGCTATCAGCGAAACGGCTGAAATAAGGAGAAAACGCAGCTCGTGGTTCTGCTTGACCGACATGTAGGCCGCACCTTTGTAAAGAATAAGCGCTACGAACAGCGGCAGAAACTTCACTAGAGTCAGGTCGGTCGGCAGCACGTTTTCGATAATCTCGATAATCAGCAACATTCCTAAAGCGTATAACGAAAATATGTTGATTTTGGTTGGATTGATGTCGCCGCCGACATGCGACTTTAGATAGTGTTCGAGCAGCATCCGGCCGATATAATAGGATATGAAATAGCTGCCGGCCAAGGCGATAGCGAGTTCGAGGACGGTTACGAAACCGCCGTTGCCATAATAGAACAGACGCACGAATTCGGTCAGCGATGCGATGCCGAGCAGAGGGTAAAAGCCGTCCTTGACAAGCAATTCAGGCGATGAAACACTTGCCGATACATCTTCCCAGCCTTTGGCCGGCGAAAGTATGAGCTGAAAGAGGTTTTTGAGATATTGCAACATCTTGCTCCGATTATTTTCGTCACAAAGTTAGCAATTATCGGTCATAATTCGATTTGAATTGTTATTTTTGTCGACGCAAAATAATTCATTCAACTAAAAATTATGATCAAGAGAATTGTTTCGATTGCCGGTAAACCCGGCCTTTTCAAGCTTGTCAGCCAGGGCAAGAATATGCTTATTGTTGAATCTTTGGCCACCGGCAAGCGTATGCCGGCTTATGCCCACGACAAAGTGATTTCGCTCGCCGATGTCGCCATATATACCAACGACGAAGATATGCCGCTGGCCGATGTCCTTGAGAAAGTTGCAGCCCGCGCCGAAGGCAAGCCCATCGACGTGAAGGCTTTTGCCGATGACGCTGCCATCCGTGCATACTTTGGCGAAATCCTCCCCGAATTCGACAAAGAACGTGTCTACACCACCGACATCAAAAAACTGTTCTCATGGTATAACCAGCTCATCGCCGCCGGCATAACGAAATTCAAAGACGACGAAATCGCCGAAGACAAAGCTGCCGAAGCCGCCGAGAAGAGCGACGAAGCCGAAGCTGCAAAGTAAATTTGTAACGAAACATATTAAGAGCTTGATTAAAAATAAATGTTGAGGGCAGGGTCGCATAGCTTGAGTCGATTCTCGTCTTGTGACGATGGAGTGTACCGAGGTACACGACTGAGGAACAAGGCGAAAAGCGGACAAGATATGCGAGACCCAAGTAACATTGGATTAGAAAACAGACCCTTTGGGATTAACAGAATTTACAACATATTGAAGCATATGTTATCGACATTTAAAGAAATTACCTCAGAGCTGCCATTCGCCGGCATCTTTCT
>JAGAOW010000207.1 GCA_017889945.1 Muribaculaceae bacterium | reverse complement strand
TGACATCGGCGGGATGCTCGGCGAGATAGGCTTCGTAAGCCTTGACCGCGGGCGCATATTTTCCTTCGGCGTGAAGCGACTCGGCGAGCCGCAGATTGAGCAGCGAGTCGCCATAGCCGTAGCGGACAGCGTTCTGATAGGCTGCCGACGCTCTGGCGCTCTGGCTCAGACGGCGGTGGCACTCGCCCATTTTAAACGCGATCTGGCCGCGAAGCTCACGGTCGTCCTTGGTCTTGTTGTAAACCTTACGGTAGGTCTTGGCCGCGTCATAATATTCGCCACGGGCCATCTGTTCGTCGGCCGTGGCGAGTTTTGCGCCGCCGCATGCAACCAATAAGGGCATGAGCGTCAGCGCCAACACATATAGCAATGCTCTGTTGTTCTGTTTCATTTCTTTTTCCGTGCGGAGCGACATAACTCCGTGATATTATAACGGCAGGCAGCCCTAATATATTATATGTGTATATTATATGTGTGATACAGTAAAAGGCCGTGTGCTCATACACGACCTTTTGCTATGTTTTGCGGCAATTACCGTTAATAATAATCCGTATCGCCCGATGTCGGCGGGTCTTTCTCGGGCGACTTCTCGTAGAGATAGATGTCGGCGAGACGGATATTGAATTTCAGATTTGAAAACGCAGGTATCGAGCCCGATGACGTTGTGCCGTAACCCAGGCCGTAAGGTACGATGACTTCGGCCGTGTCGCCGACGTTCATCTCGCAGACCGATGCCGCCCATCCGTCGATGAGGCCATTGAGCTCGGTGCGGAATATGCCCGGACCGTCTTCAGTCAGCAGAGACGACGAATCGCAGGCCACACCGTTGTAAAGGCTCAGACGGTAGCGCACGTCGACCGTACTGGTGTAGAGCGGTTTCAGAGCCAGAGGGTCTTTGGTGCGCTCATTGAAAAAGTGCATGAGCACAAACGAACCCGGATCCCATTTGGGCACGACGACCGTGTAATAGGGCGTTCCGTCGGGATTTTTCTTTGCCTGCATCTCTGCGAGCCACGCGTCATTGGCACGACGCCATTGCTTGATGCCTTCGAGATCGTCGTCATCGTCTCCGCAGCTTGTCAGAGCCGATGCGGCCGTCAGAAATGCTATCAATAAGATTGGTAATTTATTCATCGTCAGATTTGATAGTCGTTAGAACTGTACTTTGGGTGCGGTCTGAGCCTGTGAGTCAGCCTCGAACTGTGCCTTCTCGGCAAAACCGAATATTCCTGCAAAAATATTGCCGGGGAAGCGTTTTACCTTGAGATTGTATTTCTGTACGGCTTCCGTATATTTCATGCGCGCTGTCGCGATACGGTTCTCTGTGCCCTCAAGCTGATCCTGAAGGCTGAGAAACTGCTCGTTGGCTTTCAGATCGGGATATGCCTCGCGGACGGCGTTGACATAGATGTTGAACGCGCGGCCGAGTTCGGTCTGCGAAGCGTTGTAGCGCTCCATCGAAGCCGCATCGGAGGTATTGACCGAATTCTTCAGCGAATCAGCGGCATTGTAGGCATTGCTGAGGCCCGCACGCGCCATTGTGACATTCTCAAAGGTCTCCTTCTCATGGGAAGCGTAGCCCTTGACTGTCTCCACAAGGTTGGGTATCAGGTCGAAACGGCGCTGATACTGGTTCTGGACGTCGGCCCAGGTCTTATCCACGTTCTGTTCTTCATTGACAAGGCCGTTATAGTTCGAACAGCCGAAGCCGCAGAGTATGACAATGACCGCCAGAACGATGATTAATGTTAAATTCTTTTTCATTGTTTCCATTATTAAGCGAGTTTACGGAGGAGCGAATTGAGGCTGACACGGTCGTGGATGAGCTTGTGCAGGTCGGCGATATTGACGCGGGTCTGCTCCATCGAGTCACGCTCGCGCAGTGTGACGGTGTTGTCCTCGAGTGTCTGATGGTCGACCGTGATGCAGAACGGTGTGCCGATTGCATCCTGACGGCGGTAGCGCTTGCCGATTGTGTCTTTTTCTTCGTAGTGTGTGGCGAAATCAAATTTGAGTTCGTCGACAATCTCACGGGCCTTTTCAGGCAGACCGTCTTTCTTGACCAGAGGCAGAACGGCACACTTGACCGGGGCGAGAGCAGCCGGCAGATGAAGCACAACGCGAGTTTCGCCGTTGTCGAGGGGCTGTTCTTCGTAGCTTGAGCAAAGCACGCTCAGGAACATGCGGTCGACGCCGATCGATGTCTCGATGACATAGGGCGTATAGCTTTCGTTGAGCTCGGGGTCGAAATACTGTATCTTTTTGCCTGAGAATTTCTCGTGCTGCGAGAGGTCGAAGTTTGTGCGCGAGTGTATGCCTTCGACTTCCTTGAATCCGAACGGCATCTTGAATTCGATGTCGGTTGCGGCGTTGGCATAGTGGGCAAGTTTCTCGTGATCATGATAGCGATATTTCTCATCGCCGAGGCCGAGAGCCTTGTGCCAGCGCAGACGCCATTCTTTCCACTGGTTGAACCATTTGAGCTCTTCGCCCGGACGGACAAAGAACTGCATCTCCATCTGCTCGAACTCACGCATGCGGAAGATGAACTGACGGGCGACAATCTCATTGCGGAAAGCCTTGCCTATCTGTGCGATGCCGAAGGGTATGCACATACGGCCTGTCTTCTGAACGTTGAGATAGTTGACAAATATGCCCTGGGCGGTTTCAGGACGGAGATAGACCGTCATCGAGCCGTCGGCAGTCGAGCCCATCTCGGTTTTGAACATAAGGTTGAACTGGCGCACATCGGTCCAGTTCTTTGTGCCTGAAATCGGGCATACTATTTCCTCGTCGATGATTATCTGACGGAGCTCGTCGAGATTGTTTTCGTTCATCGCCTTCGAATAGCGTTCGTGGAGCGCATCGCGTTTTGCGGCATGCTCCAACACACGCTGATTGGTCTGACGGAACATCACTTCATCAAAGCTTTCGCCGAAACGCTTGGCGGCTTTGGCAACCTCTTTGTTGATTTTTTCGTCGTACTTTGCAATCTGATCCTCGATGAGCACATCGGCGCGGTAGCGCTTCTTGGAGTCGCGGTTGTCGATCAGCGGATCGTTGAACGCGTCGACGTGTCCCGAAGCTTTCCAAATGGTAGGATGCATAAAGATTGCCGAATCAATGCCGACGATATTCTCATGCAGGAGAGTCATGGAGTCCCACCAATAGCGTTTTATATTATTCTTAAGTTCTACTCCGTTCTGACCGTAGTCATAAACGGCCGACAGACCATCGTAGATTTCACTTGACTGAAAAACAAAACCGTATTCCTTGGCGTGTGAAACGATTTTTTTGAAGACATCTTCTTGTTGTGCCATATGAGATTATATTTTATATATCATATAATAATCTGCAAAATTAATCATTTTTTCGATTCCGTTTCCAATCCTCATCATAAAAGGTCTTAAAATCTGCGCTCGCACTTTTCAGTTCAAAAACAATTTTTTAATAATATTTTTGGATAATTAATATTAATCGCTATATTTGCGAACGTTAATTTCGTCTGCGACGGCAGACAATTGTATAATTTAATACCTTTTTACCATGGAAGATAACAAGATTCTAAACTTCCTCGACCCGGTGCTCAAGTACATCGATTCTGGTGCATTCTTTCGTCAGCCCTTCAAATGGCTCTACATCCTAATCGGCGTGCTCAACATTTCACTTCCGATTTCTTTTATCGGCTCATTGAGTGACACATGGGACTATCTTAGCGGCTCGTCGCGTTTCGCTGCCGTCATAATCCTTCTTATAACTATAGCATTGGCCTTTATCGGCTTCCTGGTTTGGTACAAACGCAGCATGACGTTGAAACAAGATGCCGGCGTATCTTCAAGATTCATCGCAATCCCCGTTGTAGCCAACATGCTTCAGACCATTGGCGAATGGTTAGGCATAATCATCGGAGTCGGCGGCTTCGCCATCATACTTATCGCTCTGATTTTCGGCGGCGAAGAACTGCGCTATGTCATTGGCTCAAGAGTCAGCTTCTTAGCTGTTATTGCTTGCCCGATTATCGGCTACATTACCATCGTCCTCTTCCGCTTCCTGGCCGAAAACTGCCTTGCCCTCGCAAGCATCGCCAACTCAGCCAAGTCGATTGACAAAAAAATGGACAACAACGTCGACAACATCATCCTCGAAACCGAAGAATAGCCCCTCCCCGGCAGCCAAACACAATTGACTGTCAACACCTTCCAAATCCGACCTCTCAAATCCAACCCCTCCCCAACGCTGCAATCCCCCGATTGCAGCGTTTTTTCATAACCTGTCTGACTCTCAGCACTTAAGTCCTATAAGCTCGCCTAATTAGCTCAATAATCAGTTGGCTTTCAGCCGTCCGACCGGTCCGACTTGTCTGACTTGTCCTCCTTTTCCGTTTTATTAACTTTGCCGTGCGAGAATATTGCCCATCCACGGTCTTAACTTTGCCGCAAGTATTTACCAATTTAAAAATACGGGAAACAATGAAAAACATCTTTCTTAGCTCTAAGCAACTTTTCGAAGAAATCGGCAAAGTAGTCAATCTCTACAAGAACCTCTGGCGCGAGCGCACAATCTGTTTGCTTCACGCACGCCGCGAGACTCCCAAAACCGACCGCGCACTCGACATCGCTCTCGAAGTCGCCGCCGCAGGCCGCAAGACCCTCTACGTCAACGTCGACCG
>JAGAOW010000206.1 GCA_017889945.1 Muribaculaceae bacterium | reverse complement strand
AGAAGTCAGCAAGCTTTCGACTCTCGAATCAATCCTCGTGCCCGAAGCTCAGCCCGACCTCTACACTGACTACTTCCACAAAGTCCGCATCAACTACTATCCCCCGCGCAACGACAACAAAGAAGGCTGGGACAACATCGACATCTTCGGTTGGATGGGCTACCCCATGCAGATCAAGATCAACTTCCTCTGCCGCGACTCTATCCTCGCCGCTCCCCTTTGCCTCGACCTCGTTCTCCTGAGCGACCTCGCTGCCCGCGCCGGCCGTCATGGCATCCAGCGCTTCCTCAGCTTCTTCCTCAAGAGCCCGATGCACGACTACACCAAAGGCGAAGTGCCCGTCAACCACCTCTTCCAGCAGTATGTCATGCTCAAAAACGCCATCCGCGAAATGGGCGGCTACGAAGCTGACGAAAAAATCGACTAACAAAAGGCGCATCTTCGATAACTCCGGTTATCATCCTCTCGCGCCTCGCTCATAACCCCATTCAATTCAATCAAAAACGCTTGCCCTCTCCGGCAAGCGTTTTTTATGTCTCTACCGAGCAGAATTTTTTGCTCGGGTCGCAGAATTGAGCTAATTTTGCATAGACACGACTTTAAAGATATGGACAATACTGACCTCAAAAAATCTACACAATGGTTTCGACGCTACTTTTCGCTGATTACCCTCGGCGTAATCGCCGCTATTGTCTATATGATTTTCTTCAGTGACACATCAGTCGTTCAGAAAATAAAATATCAGCACATCATCGACAGTCTGCGCATCGAAGTCGAAGCCACACGCGACTCCATGCTCTTCTACAAAGAGCTCAACTCGCGACTCTCCACCGACCGCGAAGTCATGGAGCAGATTGTCCGCGAACAGCACAACATGAAGCGGCCCAACGAAGACGTCTACACCTTCACTACCGAATAGCCGCCCGACTCTTTCTCAACATTTTTCCGACAACAGCATGAACAGACAACAAACCCTCAACGCCATATCCAACATCGGCTTCCTCATGATAGCCGTTGCCATGGTCATACCCCTGGTGTCAGGACCGCTGTCCGAGGCCACTTGGTACAGCTATATCTACGCTGCCGGAGCAGTCATCCTGCTCGTCAGTCAGCTCTTCTCGCCCTATAAAGGCAAAGACATCCGGCTCAAACGCCTCTACCGAATCCAGGGCTGGAGCGCAATATTTTTCTGCGTCGCGGCCTTCTTCCTCTTCTGGCCCGGCGCTGCCATGCGCGACTGGGTCGCCTTCACTCTTGCAGGCGCAGCTATCCGCTGCTACACTTCCATAGCCATTCCCAACCGACAGCGCCGCATCGCCGACGGCGACAACAAATAATCATCCTGAGTAACTCTTAAATAATAATTCATACTTAGTTACTTATGGCCAAGAAGATTGCCGAAACCCCGCTGATGAAGCAATACGTCGAGATGAAACAAAAACATCCCGACGCTGTCCTGCTATTCCGTGTCGGCGACTTCTACGAAACCTTTTCCGACGACGCCATTACCGCATCCGAAATTCTCGGCATCACTCTTACACGACGCGCCAACGGCTCTTCGCAGTATGTCGAGCTCGCCGGATTCCCCCATCACGCCCTCGACACCTACCTGCCCAAGCTCGTCCGCGCCGGCAAACGCGTTGCCATATGCGAACAGCTCGAAGACCCCAAAATGACCAAAAAATTGGTCAAGCGCGGCATCATCGAGCTTGTGACTCCGGGCGTCGCCATGAACGACAACGTCCTCAACCACCGCGAAAACAACTTCCTTGCCGCTGTCCACTTCAACAAATCATCGGTCGGCGTAGCCTTTCTCGACATCAGCACAGGCGAATTCCTCGCCGCCGAAGGCACACCCGACTATGTCGACAAGATTATCGGCAACATGGAGCCCAAAGAGCTGCTCGTTCAGCGAGGCTTCCGTCAGCGCTCCGAAGAAAGTTTCTCATCGAAAATCATCACTTTCGAACTCGAAGACTGGGTGTTCACCACCGATGCCGCCGACGAGCGTCTGCGCAAACAGTTCGGCACATCCTCGCTCAAAGGTTTCGGCATAGACCGCATGCACGACGCGATTATAGCCGCGGGCGCCATACTCCACTATCTCGACCTCACTCAGCACCGTCAGACATCCCACATTACCTCCATATCGCGCATCGAGGAAAGCTCTTATGTGCGCCTCGACCGCTTCACTGTCCGCAACCTCGAGCTGATTGACCCGCTCGACGAAGGCGGCAAGAGCCTGCTGAGCGTTCTCGACCGCACAGTCAGCCCCATGGGCGGACGCATGCTCAGACGTTGGATTCTATTCCCCCTCAAAGATGCGGCCGCTATCAACAAGAGGCTCGACATCGTCGAATATTTCTTCCGCGACACCGACAGCCGCGACGACATTACCATGCAGCTCGAGCAGGTCGGCGACCTCGAACGACTCGTGTCGAAAGTCGCCACTGAGCGCATATCTCCGCGCGAGATGCTCCAGCTGCGCAACGCCCTGCGTGCCATCGAGCCAATCCGCTCTGCCTGTCTCGACTCTGCTCTGCCGGCGCTGAAATCGATTGGCGAACAGCTCAACCCCTGCCCCACTCTGCGCGACCGCATCAGCCGCGAAATCCGCGAGGACGCCCCGATTGCCGTCAACCGTGGCGAGGTTATAGCCGACGGTGTCGACAACGAACTCGACGAACTCCGCCACATCGCCTATCAGGGCAAGGACTACCTCCTTCAGATTCAGCAGCGCGAAATTGCTGCTACCGGCATCTCCTCGCTCAAAATCGGCTACAACAACGTCTTCGGATACTATATCGAGGTTACCAACACCCACAAGGATAAGGTGCCGGCCGAATGGATTCGCAAGCAGACCCTCGTCAACGCCGAGCGATATATCACTCAGGAGCTGAAGGACTATGAAGAGAAAATTCTCGGCGCTCAGGAAAAAATCGAAAGCATACAGAGCCGTCTCTATGCGGCCCTGATTGCCGAAGCCGCTGCCTACATCCCCGCCCTGAAAGTCAACGCCGGCATGCTCGCGCGTCTCGACGTTCTGCTTTCATTTACACGCGTGGCTGCCGAAAACCGCTACAACCGCCCCGTCGTCGACGATTCACTCGTCATCGACCTTGTCGAGGCCCGGCATCCCGTCATCGAAAAAGAACTGCCCCCCGGCGAGCCTTATATCTCAAATTCCGTCAGCCTCGACAACGAGTCGACTCAGATCATGATGATTACAGGCCCTAACATGTCGGGTAAATCGGCCCTGCTCAGACAGACGGCCCTCAACGTCATCATGGCTCAGATCGGCTGCTTCGTCGCTGCCGACAGCGCCCGGATCGGCACTGTCGACAAAATCTTTACCCGCGTCGGCGCGAGCGACAACATCTCGCTCGGCGAATCGACTTTCATGGTCGAGATGAACGAAGCCGCATCCATACTCAACAACATGAGCCGTCGCTCTCTCATCCTCTTCGACGAGCTCGGACGAGGCACTTCCACCTACGACGGCATTTCCATCGCATGGGCCATCGTCGAACACATCCACCAGACTCCGGGCATCCACCCCAAGACCCTCTTCGCCACCCACTACCACGAGCTCAACGAGATGGAGCGCTCCTTCGACCGCATCGTCAACTATAACGTCTCCGTCAAAGAAATCGACGGCAAAGTCGTCTTCCTCCGCAAACTCGCGCGTGGCGGCAGCGAACACAGCTTCGGCATCCACGTCGCCAAACTCGCCGGCATGCCACAGTCTATCGTCAAGCGCGCCGACCAGGTCCTCAGCCACCTCGAGGCGACCCAGCAGCGCGAAGACATAGGCAAAGACCTCGGCAACATGGCCGAAAGCTGCGGAGGCATGCAGCTCTCCTTCTTCCAGCTCGACGACCCCGTCCTCTCGCAGGTCCGCGATGAGATTATCGGTACAGACATCGACAACCTCACGCCAATCCAGGCCCTTACCAAGCTAAACGACATCCGCCGCATACTCCTCGGCAAAAGTTGACCTCCACCCCGCGCAGCAGCTCCGCTGCCGAAACTCAACGACGCCTCTGCGCGTTATATTTCCAACTGATACTCCTGAAAAATGAACGTTCAACTGACATCTACCCTTTCGCCGGCCGACTGCGATATACTTGAGAAAATCTACACCGGCTCATTCCCCGAAGAAGAGCGACGCCCGTGGAGCGACATATGCCGTCCGGCCACACCCGGCTGTCCCCAGCTCCTTGCCATCCTCGCCGACAGCCGCATCGCCGGACTCATCACACTCTGGCGCTTCCCGCGCTTCGCCTACATCGAACATCTCGCCATCGACGACTCTCTGCGAGGCTCAGGCATAGGCAGCCTTGCCATCCGATGCGTGATCGACGAAATCGGCGGCCTCCCGCTCGTCGTCGAAATCGAACCGCCCGTAGCCTCACTGCCACAGACCGTCAGCCGTCACAAATTCTACACCCGTCTCGGCTTCTCGACCATCGACACAGCCTATGTCCAGCCGCCCTACGCCCCCGGCCTCCCCTCGGTCAGCCTCCACCTGATGGCCACAACCGTCCTCCCCTCGGCATCCACGGCCCGGACTCTCCACACTCGCGTCTACGGCAGGGCTGTCAGTCGTCGAGCAGATTTCTTTAAATGTCGATAACATATGCCTCATATATGTTGTAAATTCTGTTAATCCCAAAGGGTCTGTTTTCTAATCCAATGTTACTTGGGTCTCGCATATCTTGTCCGCTTTT